>JBAZPY010000248.1:0-3515 GCA_041645515.1 Agrococcus sp. | reverse complement strand
CCGGGCGAGGACCACGCTGCTGCTGCGGGCGCTCGACAAGGAGCGGTTCCTCCTCGCCGTCCTCGGCTACGCGCCCAGCACCGAGGCGGCGCACGCGCGGATCGGCGACGAGCTCGACCGCTACGGCCCGAGGGAACCGCTCGACGAGCCGCCGGCGTCCTGACCGGGTCGAGGCATAGCGGCCGCGGCGACGCATCCGCCATTGTGACGCGGGGGCATCGGTGACAGTGTTACCGCGTGACCACCGAGCGGGCGACCCTCCTGATCGCCGACATCGGCGGCTACACCGACTACATGGGGTCGCACCGCATGACCCTCGCGCACGCCGAGGTGAACACCGCCCGGATGCTCGACCGGATCGTCGACGCGGCTCCCGGCTTCGAGCTCATCGAGATCGAGGGCGACGCGGCGTTCCTCTCGCGCACCGTCGGGCGCAACGGCGCGCTCGCGGTCGGCGACGTCCTGGGGGTGGCCGTCGCGATGCACCGGGCGTTCCACCGCGAGCGGGAGTACGTCGTCGCGAACCTCTGCCCGTGCGGCGGATGCCGGCAGGCGAGAGATCTGAAGCTCAAGTTCGTCGCGCACGTCGGGGATGTCGCGAGCCAGACCATCCGCGGGCGCAAGAAGCTCGTCGGGATCGATGTGATCCTGGCGCACCGGCTGCTGAAGAACTCGGTGCCCATCCCCGAGTACGTGCTCCTCAGCGAAGAGCTGTACCGCACGGACGAGTCGTCGGTCCCCGGTGACGTCCGCGAGATCACGCCCGACCTCGAGGGGATCGGCGCGGTCCGGGCGTTCTTCGTCGACGTCGCGGACCTCGGCGACCCGCCACCCCCACCCGCGCGACTCTCGTGGTCGACGCGGCTGGGCAGCACCTTCCTGGCCGTCGGCCAGGGCCTGCCCTACATGCTCGGCATCAAGCAGTCCCGCGGCCGCGTCCCCGCGCTCCGCTGACCGCCCCCAGGATCCTCAACGTCGCGGGTGGTCGCTCGGCGCGATATAGCCCGCGTCCGACCACCCGCGACGTTGAGAAGTCAGTCGCGGAGTGCCGCCGCGACCGCGGGCGCTGCGTTGTCGATGGCGCGCGCCGACTGCTCGGCCGCGTCGTCCGAGACGACCGCGCCGCTCTCGTCGACGCCGCTCTCGTCGACGCCGCTCTCGTCGACGCCGCTCTCGTCGACGCCGCTCTGCCCGCCGACGTAGACCGTCGTCGCGCCCGGCGGGACCACGGCGGCGTGGCTGAAGGCGGGGGAGCGGACGAGGCCGTCGGGCCTGAGGCGGGTGATCGCATCCATGCCGCACCCTGCACCGGCCGGCCGGCCGCGTGACCATCTCTTCTCGACCAGAGGGCGCCCGAAACAAGCACGGAACATCGCGCCAGTAGGCTCGCGGGCATGGGCGATCTGTTCGACGACTACGACAAGCCCTTCGCGAACCCGCGCAAGCGCGAGGGCACCGCGTGGGACGAGATGTTCGAGAGCAAGGGCAAGGCCCGCGGCCCGTACCAGCCGCTGTACGACGCGCTCAGCGAACTCTCGAAGGATGATCTGCGCGCACGCGCGGACGCGCTCGCCACCTCGTACCTCGCGCAGGGCGTCACCTTCGACTTCGCGGGGGAGGAGCGGCCGTTCCCGCTCGACGCGGTCCCGCGCATCATCACCGCCGAGGACTGGCGGCACGTCGAGTCGGGCGTGCAGCAGCGCGTCCGCGCGCTCGAGGCGTTCCTCGCCGACATGTACGGGCCGCAGCGGGCGGTCGAGGACGGCATCGTCCCGGCGAAGCTCATCTCGACGTCGAACCACTTCCACCGCCAGGCCGCCGGCGTCGTCGGCGCGAACGGCGTGCGCATCCACGTCTCCGGGATCGACCTGATCCGCGACCAGGAGGGCGAGTGGCGCGTGCTCGAGGACAACGTGCGCGTGCCCTCCGGCGTCAGCTACGTCATCTCGAATCGCCGCATCATCGCGCAGACGCTGCCCGAGATGTTCTCCACGATGCGCGTGCGCCCGGTCGGCGACTACTGCGACAAGCTGCTGCACGCGCTGCGCGCCGCCGCGCCAGCGGGCGTCGACGACCCGCGCGTCGTCGTGCTCACGCCCGGCGTCTACAACTCCGCCTACTTCGAGCACACGCTGCTCGCGCGCCTCATGGGCGTCGAGCTCGTCGAGGGCCGCGACCTGTTCACGTCCGGTGGCCGCGTCTACATGCGCACGACCGAGGGCCCCGCGCGCGTCGACGTGATCTACCGCCGCGTCGACGACGACTACCTCGACCCGCTGCAGTTCCGCGCCGACTCGATGCTGGGCAGTCCCGGGCTCATGCTCGCCGCGCGGCTGGGCAACGTCACGATCGCGAATGCCGTCGGCAACGGCATCGCCGACGACAAGCTCGTCTACACGTACGTGCCCGAGCTCATCCGCTACTACCTGTCGGAGGAGCCGATCCTCAAGAACGTCGACACCTGGCGGCTCGAGGATCCGGGCGCCCTGGAGGAGGTCATCGACCGCCTCCACGAGCTGGTCGTGAAGCCCGTCGACGGCTCCGGCGGCAAGGGCCTCGTCGTCGGCCCCGACGCGACGCCGGAGGAGCTCGAGGCGCTCAAGCAGCGGCTGCTCGAGGACCCGCGTGGCTGGATCGCGCAGCCGGTCGTGCAGCTGTCGACCATCCCGACGCTCGTCGAGGACGGCATGCGCCCCCGTCACGTCGACCTCCGCCCGTTCGCCGTCAACGACGGCAAGGATGTGTGGGTGCTGCCCGGCGGCCTGACCCGCGTCGCGCTCCCCGAGGGCCAGCTGGTCGTCAACTCCTCCCAGGGCGGAGGCTCGAAGGACACCTGGGTGATCGCGGGCGCTCGCGAGCAGCTGCCGCTCATCGACCACGACGCCGAGTTCGGCGCGTCCGGCGAGCCGATGACGAGGCCCGTCGCCGTCGTGACCGGCCACGAGCATCCGCAGGACCAGTCGCCGCAGGATGCCCCGCGCGGCCAGGGCGAGCAGCAGCAGCAGTCGCAGTCGCAGCGCTCCCGGTCGGGGCGGCAGTCGCAGTCGCAGTCCTCTTCCGCTCGTCGAGTCGCCGTCGGCGAAGCCGACGGCGCATCGAGACGAGACCGCCCCGCCACGGAAGGCACCCAGCCATGATGCTCAGCCGCATCGCCGAGAGCCTGTTCTGGATCGGCCGCTACATCGAGCGCGCCGACGGCACCGCGCGCATCCTCGACGTCTACCTGCAGCTGCTGCTGGAGGACGTCGCGGTCGACGAGGACACCGCCTGCCGCGCCCTGCTGGGCGTCATGGGCCACGACGCGCCACCGGAGCGCAAGCTCACGCGCGTCGATGTCGTCAACACCCTTGCCACCGACCGGACGCAGCCGGCGTCGATCGCCTACTCGGTGAACGCCGCGCGCGAGAACGCCCGCCGCGCCCGCGAGATCATCTCGACCGAGCTGTGGGAGGTGCTCAACGCCACCTACGCCAACATGCCGCGACGCGTGAACACCGAGCAGGTGCACACGATGT
>JBAZPY010000247.1:0-3517 GCA_041645515.1 Agrococcus sp. | reverse complement strand
TGCCCGGCCAGTCCCTCTGGCAGATCGCCGAGATCGTCGCGCCCGAGGCCGATCCCCGCGACGTCGTCGCCGAGATCGAGCTGCTGAACGGCATCGCCGGCGCGATCCAGCCCGGCGAGCAGCTGGCGATCCCGGCGCACTACTCGCGCTGACCCGCGCCGCCGTGCCGGCCGTCCTAGGCTGGTTCGGTGACGAGCCTCGACGACCTTCCCATCCGCGACGACCTGCGCGGGCTCACGCCGTACGGCGCCCCGCAGCTCGACGTGCCCGTGCGGCTCAACGTCAACGAGAACGCCTACCGCGTGCCGGAGGCCGTCGCGCTCGACATCGTGCAGGAGATCGCGCGCGCCCTGCCCGACGCCAACCGCTACCCGGACCGCGAGTTCGACGCGCTCCGCCAGGCGTTCGCCGACTACCTCGGCCACGGGCTCGAGCCGGCGCAGCTGTGGGCCGGCAACGGCTCGAACGAGGTGCTGCAGCACGTGCTGCAGGCCTTCGGCGGGCCCGGTCGGTCGCTGCTGTCGTTCACCCCCACCTACTCGATGTACCCGCTGCTCGCGCAGGGCGTGGGCATGCGGTGGATCCCGGTCCAGCGCGCCGACGACTTCACGCTGACGCCGGATGCGGTGCGGGGCGCCATCGCCGCGCACGACCCCGACGTCGTGTTCCTCTGCACGCCCAACAACCCGACCGGCACATCCATCGGCCTCGACGTCATCGAGGCGGCGGCGGAGGCCGCGCGCGGCATCGTGCTCGTGGACGAGGCCTACGCGGAGTTCGCGCACGACCGCAGCCAGACCGCGCTCACGCTGCTCGAGCGCCACCCGCGACTGCTCGTGTCGCGCACCATGAGCAAGGCGTTCGCGTTCGCCGGCATCCGCGTCGGCTACCTCGCCGCGCACCCGGCGGTCGTCGACGCGCTGCGGCTCGTCCGCCTGCCGTACCACCTGTCGGCGATCACGCAGGCGGCCGCGATCGCCGCGCTGCGCCACAGCGACGAGATGCTGTCACGGGTCGACGAGCTGCGGGCGCAGCGTGACCGGATCGTCGACGAGCTCTCGGCGCTCGGCTACCGGCCCTATCCGTCCGACGCGAACTTCGTGCTCGTCGGCGGGATCGACGACCCGAGGGCGACCTTCCGGGCACTGCTCGACCGCGGCATCCTCGTGCGCGACGTGGGCCTGCCGAACACCCTCCGCATCACCGCGGGCACGCGAGCGGAGACGAGCGCGCTGCTGGCCGCGATGGCGGAGCTCGGCGCGGAATAGGATCGAGGCATGCCCCGCACTGCTTCCATCGAGCGCACCACGAGCGAGTCGCGCATCCGGCTCTCGCTCGACCTCGACGGCGACGGCACCTCGTCGATCTCGACGACCGTGCCCTTCTTCGACCACATGCTGACGGCCTTCGCGAAGCACTCGCTCATCGACCTGACGGTCGAGGCATCCGGCGACACCGACATCGACGCGCACCACACCGTCGAGGACACCGCCATCGCGCTCGGCCTCGCGCTCGCCGAGGCGCTCGGCGACAAGTCGGGCGTGCGCCGCTACGGCGACGCGACGGTGCCCCTCGACGAGGCGCTCGCCCGCGCCGTCGTCGACCTCTCCGGCCGGCCGTTCCTCGTGCACGCCGGTGAGCCCGCCGGCTTCGAGCTGCACCGGATCGGCGGCCACTTCACCGGCTCGCTCGTGCGCCACGTGTTCGAGGCCATCACGCTCAACGCGCGCATCACCGCGCACGTCGACGTGCTGGCCGGCCGCGACCCGCACCACATCGCCGAGGCGGAGTTCAAGGCGTTCGCGCGCGCGCTGCGCGTCGCGGTCGAGCGCGACCCGCGCGTGACCGGGGTGCCGTCGACGAAGGGCGCGCTCTGATGGCAGCACGCCCCACCGTGGCGCTGCTCGACTACGGCCTCGGCAACGTCCACTCCGCCGCGAAGGCGCTCGAGGCGGCCGGCGCCGACGTGACGCTCACCGCCGAGCGCGCGGCGGTGATGGAGGCCGACGGGCTCGTCGTGCCCGGCGTCGGCTCGATGGCCGCGTGCATGGCCGGCATCCAGGGGATCCGCGGCGGCGAGCTGATCGGCCGCCGGCTCGCGGGCGGACGGCCGGTGCTCGGCATCTGCGTCGGCATGCAGGTGCTGTTCACGACCGGCGAGGAGGGCGGCGGCCCGACGCCCGGCCTCGACGAGTGGCCGGGCACCGTCCGCCGGCTGCAGGCCGACATCCTGCCCCACATGGGGTGGGCGCAGGTCGACGCGCCCGAGGACTCGGCGCTCTTCGCCGGGCTCCGCGACGAGCGGTTCTACTTCGTGCACTCCTACGCCGCGACCGAGTGGAGCGTCGACCCGCATCCCCGCATCCGTCAGCCGCGCGTGACGTGGGCCCAGCACGGCGAGCGGTTCATCGCCGCCGTCGAGAACGGCCCGCTCTCCGCCACCCAGTTCCACCCCGAGAAGTCGGGGGAGGCGGGCATCCGCCTGCTGCAGAACTGGGTCCGCGGCCTCTGAGCTCGTCCCCCCATCCGGAAGGCATCGATTCCCCATGACCGACTTCAACCAGTCGCCCAAGCTGCAGCTGCTGCCCGCCATCGACGTCGCGGGCGGCAAGGCGGTGCGCCTCACGCAGGGCCGGGCTGGCACCGAGACGTCGTTCGGGAGCCCCGTGGAGGCGGCCGAGGACTGGGTGCGTCAGGGCGCCGAGTGGCTGCACCTCGTCGACCTCGACGCGGCCTTCGGGCGCGGCGACAACCGCGCGGTGATCAAGAAGGTCATCAAGGCGGTCAAGGGTCGCGTGCAGGTCGAGCTCTCCGGCGGCATCCGCGACGAGGCGTCGCTCGAGGCGGCGCTCGCCACGGGTGTGAAGCGCATCAACCTCGGCACCGCCGCGCTCGAGAACCCCGAGTGGACGGCGTCCGTCATCTCGGAGTACGGCGAGCAGATCGCCGTCGGCCTCGACGTGCGCGGCACGACCCTCGCGGCGCGCGGCTGGACGCAGGACGGCGGCGACCTGTGGGATGTGCTCGACCGGCTCGAGGCGGCCGGCTGCAGCCGCTACGTGGTGACCGACGTCACGAAGGACGGCACCCTGCAGGGCCCCAACATCGAGCTGCTGCGCCAGGTCGCCGAGCGCACGGAGAAGCCGGTCGTGGCCTCCGGCGGCATCTCGAGCCTCGACGACATCGCGGCGCTGCGCGAGCTGGTGCCGCACGGCGTCGAGGGCGCCATCGTCGGCAAGGCGCTCTACGCGGGCGCGTTCACGCTCGCCGCCGCGCTCGACGTCGCGGGCGACTGACGCCCGTGTCCGGGTCGACGCCGGGCGGCGAGGCGGACTCGGCCGGCCGGCCGTGGGCGGGTCGCTCGTTCGACCACCACGACACCGCCTATGCCGGCGACGACGGCTCCGCGCCCGAGGGCTACCTCGACGCGGTGCGTGCGCTCGCGGCGGGCGCCGCGGGGCCGGCGGCGGTCGTCGACGCGCTGCGCGGCGAGCGGCTGCTCGTGCCGCTGCTGGCG
>JBAZPY010000246.1:0-3537 GCA_041645515.1 Agrococcus sp. | reverse complement strand
TCGCCGCGCTCGCCCTGCTCGCCGGCTGCGCCGCGCCGCCGCCCGCCGCCACCAGTGCGCCCGGCGGCACCGCCGCGCCCGAGCAGTCCCTCGAGTGCGCGCAGATGGTGACCAACTCGGGCGGCCTCAACGACCGCTCCTTCAACGAGACGAGCTGGGCAGGCATGGAGCGCGCGCAGGAGGAGCTCGGCGTCGAGGCCAACGTGCTCGTCTCCACCTCCGCCAGCGATCTCGCGCCCAACGTGCAGGCGGCGGTCGACACCGGCTGCGGCTTCGTGCTCACCGTCGGCTTCGAGCTCGCCGCGGCGACCGAGGAGCAGGCGGCCGCCAACCCCGACGTGCAGTTCGCGATCGTCGACGAGATCGTCAAGGGCCCCAACGTGCGCTCGATCGTGTTCGACACGGCGCAGGCGGCGTTCCTGGCCGGCTACACGGCCGCATCCGTCAGCGAGTCCGGCATCGTCGCCACCTTCGGCGGCGACAACCAGCCGCCCGTCACCCTCTTCATGGACGGCTTCGCCGCGGGCATCGACGCCTACAACGAGGCCAAGGGCACGGACGTGCGGCTGCTCGGCTGGGACCCCGTGGCCCAGAACGGCACCTTCACCGGCGACTTCGAGAACGTGCAGCTCGGCCAGACGCAGACGCAGGCCTTCATCGCGCAGGGCGCCGACGTGATCCTGCCGGTCGCCGGCCAGGTGGGCGAGGGGTCGTTCCGTGCCTCGCTCGACGCGGGCGGCAGCGCCCTCGTGATCTGGGTCGACAACGACGGCTACGACACGCTTCCCGCCGAGTTCCGGCCGCTGCTGCTCACGAGCGTGCTGAAGAACACCGAGGATGCGGTCGTGACGGCTGTCGGCGACGCGCTCGACGGGACCATCTCGGACGAGCCGCTCATCGGCACGCTCGAGAACGGCGGCGTCGACATCGCACCGTTCCACGACCTCGAGGCGCGCGTCAGCGATGAGACGAAGGCCGAGCTCGATGCGCTGCGGCAGCAGCTCATCGACGGCGAGATCACCGTCGAGTCGCCCTCGAGCCCCTGACAGACACGATTGCAACGATTGCGTTGCGGTGCCGTGAACCCGGCACCTCCCGCGTTCGCACGGCCCTATGCTCAACCATCATGCGCTCAGCCGCGTCGCGGCGAGCATCCTTTGCACTGGAGGATCCCTTGAGGAAGTTCAACCGTTCCGCCCTGCGCGGCGGCGCGATCGCGCTCGGCGCGTCGCTGCTGCTCGCGGGCTGCGCCGCCGCACCGCAGGCGCCCACGGGCTCCGAGCCCGCCGGCTCCGACCCCGCAGCAGCACCGACCACCGACATCCAGCCCTGCATCATCTCGGACTCGGGCGGTTTCGACGACCGATCGTTCAACCAGCTGGGCGCCGAGGGCCTCCGCGCCGCGAGCGAGACGCTCGGCGTCGAGCCCGTCGAGGTCGAGTCGCAGTCCGAGGCGGACTACGCGCCGAACCTGTCGACCGTCATCGACGGCGGCTGCAACATGGTCGTCTCCGTCGGCTTCGCACTGTCGGAGGCCACCGCGGCCGCCGCCGAGGCGAACCCCGACGTGAACTTCACGATCATCGACGACAACCAGATCGACCTGCCGAACGTCAAGCCGATCGTCTACGACACGGCGCAGGCCGCCTTCCTGGCCGGCTACGCCGCCGCGTCGTACTCGGAGAGCGGCAAGGTCGCCACGTGGGGCGGCATGCAGTTCCCGACCGTCACGATCTTCATGGACGGCTTCGCCGAGGGCGTCGCGTACTACAACGAGCAGAGCGGCGAGAACGTCGAGGTGCTCGGCTGGGACGTCGAGGCCCAGACCGGTTCGTTCACGGGCGGCTTCGAGGCCGGCCCCACCGCCAAGTCCATGGCCGAGACGTTCATCCAGCAGGGCGCCGACGTGCTCCTGCCGGTCGGCGGCCCGATCTTCCTGTCGGCGGCTGAGGCCATCCGCGACCAGGGCGACGACTCCGGCATCGTCATGATCGGCGTCGACGCCGACCTGTACGAGACGTCGCCGGACTACGCCGACCTCTTCCTCACCTCGATCCTCAAGGGCATGTCGCAGGGTGTGCAGACGGTCGTCGAGGAGGCTGCCGCCGGCGAGTTCTCGAACGAGCCGTACGTCGGCACGCTCGAGAACGAGGGCGTCAGCATCGCGCCGTTCCACGACTTCGAGGGCTCGGTCGACCCGGAGCTGCAGACGCAGCTCGACGAGATCCGCGAGGCGATCATCGCCGGAGAGATCGCGGTCGAGTCGCCCGCCAGCCCCACCGCCTAGCAGCGGGCAGCGCACGCCCGTGGGGGTCGGCTCCGGCCGGCCCCCACGCGCATGAGCGGCCCCCGGAGCACGCCGGGTGCGGTTCCGGCTAGATTCACAGTCGTCGTCAGCGTCGTCGCGAAGGAAGACACATGACTCTCGAGCACTCGACCCTCCAGCTCCGTGGCATCACGAAGCGCTTCGGCGCGCTCACCGCCAACGACCACATCGACCTCGAGGTCAGGGCGGGGGAGATCCACTGCCTGCTGGGTGAGAACGGCGCCGGCAAGTCCACCCTCATGAACGTCCTCTACGGCTTGTATCACGCCGATGAGGGCGAGATCCTGCTCGACGGCGTGCCGCAGCGGTTCGCCGGCCCCGGCGACGCGATGCACGCCGGCATCGGCATGGTGCACCAGCACTTCATGCTCATCCCCGTCTTCACCGTCGCCGAGAACGTGCTGCTCGGCCACGAGAAGGCGCTCGGCGGTCTCGCCGGCGCCAAGGAGAAGGTGCGTGAGATCTCGCAGCGCTTCGGCTTCCACGTCGACCCGGACGCGAAGATCGAGGATCTGCCGGTCGGCGTGCAGCAGCGGGTCGAGATCATCAAGGCGCTGTCGCAGGACGCGCGCGTGCTGGTGTTCGACGAGCCCACCGCCGTGCTGACGCCCCAGGAGACCGACGAGCTCATGGCGATCATGCAGCAGCTGCGCGACGAGGGCACCGCGATCGTCTTCATCACCCACAAGCTGCGCGAGGTGCGCGCCATCGCCGACCGCATCACGGTCATCCGGCTCGGCAAGGTCGTCGGCGAGGCGAGCCCGAGCTCGACGAGCACCGAGCTCGCGTCGATGATGGTCGGCCGTCCCGTCGAGCTCACCGTGCAGAAGAACCCGCCGGTGCTCACCGACAACACGCTGACCGTGTCGCACCTGACGGTGCTGGATGCGATCGGCCAGAAGGTCGTCAACGACGTCTCGTTCACGGTGCACGGCGGTGAGGTGCTCTGCATCGCCGGCGTCCAGGGGAACGGGCAGACCGAGCTCACGGAGGCCATCCTCGGGCTGCAGCCGCGGGCGAAGGGATCGATCGACCTCAACGGGAACGAGCTGCTCGGCGACTCCGTGCGCGACGTGCTCGACGCCGGCGTCGGCTTCGTGCCGGAGGACCGGAAGGTCGACGGCCTGGTCGGCGACTTCTCGATCGCCGAGAACCTCATGCTCGACCGCTACCGCGGTGAGCCGTTCGTCAAGGCCGGTACCGTCGATCGC
>JBAZPY010000245.1:0-3554 GCA_041645515.1 Agrococcus sp. | reverse complement strand
CGCCTGCATCGCCACGGAGCGGTCGATGCCGCGCGCGTCGGGCTCCCACCCGCCCGTGTCGACGAGCGTGAACTGACGACCCGACCACTCCGCCTTGTACGAGACGCGGTCGCGCGTGACGCCCGGGGTGTCCTCGACGACCGCCTCGCGGCGGCCGAGGATGCGGTTCACGAGCGCCGACTTGCCGACGTTCGGGCGACCGACGATCGCGAGCACCGGCAGCGCGGGCATGATGCGGATGGCGTCCGGGCCCTCGTCGGAGATGTCGAGGAGGGCGGCGTCCTCCTCATCGAGCTCGTAGTCGGCGAGGCCGGCGCGCAGGGCGGAGACGCGCGCCTCCTCGGTCTGCAGGTCGTCGTGCGCGCTGTCGTCGCGCGTGTTCTCGTCAGTCATGGCTCTCCTCGGTCACGAGGCGCACGATGGCCTCGACCGTCTCGTCGAAGGTCAGGTGGGTGGAGTCGACGACGGTCACGCCGTCGGCTGCGGTCAGGAAGTCGGACACCGTGGAGTCGGCCGCGTCGCGGGCGGTGAGCCGCGCGCCGACCTGCTGGTGGTCGCCGCCGACGTCGCCGAAGCGGCGGCGGATGCGCACGGCCTCGTCGGCGGTCAGCAGCACGCGCACGTCGGCGTCGGGCGCGACGACGGTGGTGATGTCGCGGCCCTCGGCGACGATGCCGGGCTCGGCGTCGCGGATGATGGCGCGGAATCGCTCGTTCACTGCCGAGCGCACGGCCTGCACCCGGGCGACGCCCGAGACGGCGGCAGAGATGCGCTCGGTGCGGATGGCGTCGGTGACGTCGTGCCCGGCGATCGTCACGCGCTGCCCAGCGGCATCGACCGTGACATCGACGTCGAGCCCGTCGAGGGCCGCGACCACCGTCGGCTCGTCGTCGGTCGAGCCGCCGCGCTCGAGGATGAGCCAGGCGATGGCGCGGTAGGCGGCGCCGGTGTCGAGGAAGCGGAAGCCGAGCGACCGGGCGACGGCGCGCGCGACCGACGACTTGCCGCTGCCGGCGGGCCCGTCGATCGCGACGACGGTGCTGGTGCGCGCGCTCATGCCACGACCTGCCAGCCGAGCTCCTCGAGCGCGTCGTGCAGGTGGCGCACGGCCTCCGGCAGCACGGTGATCTCGGCGACGCCGAACTGCGCGCCCTCCGCGTGGTCGAGGCGCACGTCCTCGAGGTTGACTCCCGAGTCGCCGATGTCGACGAGGAGTCGGGCCAGCTGGCCGGGGCGGTCGTCGACGCGCACCTGCACGCGCGTGAAGCGCGTGTGCGTGCCGTGCTTGCCCGGCAGGCGCGCGACACCCTCGTTGCCCGCCCGCAGCGCATCCGCGACGGCCTTGAGGCTCCCGGATGCGTCGAGGCGGTCGAGCGCGTCGACGAGCGTCGCGAGGTCGGCCTGCAGGGCGCGCAGCTGCTCGACCACCGCCGGAGCGTTGGCGCCGAGGATCTGGATCCAGAGCGCGGGGTCGGATGCCGCGACGCGCGTGACGTCGCGGACGCCGCCCCCGGCGAGGCGCAGCGCCTCGTCGGGCGCGTCGGCGAGCCGGGCGGCCATGAGCGACGAGACGAGCTGCGGCAGGTGGCTGATGATCGCGACCGAGCGGTCGTGCTCGTCGGGCGTCGACTCGATCGGCACGGCACCGAGGTCGAGGATGAGGTCGTCGACGAGGCTGCCGCGCTCGTACGAGATGGCGTCATGGCCGGCGATCACCCAGGGTCGGCCGACGAACAGGTCGCCGGAGCCGGCGAGCGCGCCGGAGCGCTCCCGACCGGCCATCGGGTGCGAGCCGAGGTAGCGGCTCACGTCGGCCCCGAGCTCGCGCAGCTGCGCGAGCGGCACGGCCTTCACCGACGCGACGTCGGTGACCACGGCATCCGGGAACGCGGCGAGCTCCGCCGCGACGACCTGCGCGGTCACGTCCGGCGGCACGGCGACGACGATGAGCTCCGGCGCGTCGCCGGGCTCCGCGAGCCGGCCGGCGCCGTAGTCGGCGGCGAGCCGCATCGCGGTCGGGCTGGCGTCGGCGAGCTGCACCTCGACGCCGCGTGCGGCGAGCCCGAGGCCGATCGAGGTGCCGAGCAGCCCGGTGCCGACGATGCGCACGGGACCGCGCAGACGGTGGGTCACGAACGCTCCTTGGGTACCGGCGGGGTCAGGGTTGCGACCTCGAGATCGTGAGGATCGCGCCGCGTTCCATGGTAGTGAGTTCCCGCACCTGCCCCGACCGCAGGGTGCCGAGGTGCAGCGGTCCGAAGCTGCGGCGCACGAGCTCGACCACCGGGTGGCCGACGTGGTCGAGCATCCGCCGGACGATGCGGTTGCGGCCGGAGTGCAGGGTCAGCTCGACCATCGAGTGGCCCTGCGACGGCTTGCCGACGAGCCGAGCCGCGTCGGCGTGGATCTCGCCGTCCTCCAGCTCGAAGCCGTCGAGCAGCCGGCGGATGACGCGCTGGTCGACGGCGCCCCGCACCTTGGCGACGTACGTCTTCTCGACACCGAACGAGGGGTGCGCGAGCACGTGCGCGAGGTCGCCGTCGTTCGTGAGCAGCAGCAGGCCCGAGGTGTCGGTGTCGAGCCTGCCGACGTTGTAGACGCGCTCCTCGATCCGGTCGGTGAACTCGCGCAGGTCGGGCCGTCCCTGCTCGTCGGCCATGGTCGAGACGACGCCGGTGGGCTTGTTGAGCATCAGGTAGCGCTTCGTCGCGTCCAGCTGGATGGCGGTGCCGTCGACCAGCACTCGAGCATCGGGGCGGATGCGGCTGCCCAGCTCGGTCACGACCGTCCCGTCGACGGAGATGCGGCCGGCGACGATCATGTCCTCGACGACGCGGCGGCTCGCGACGCCGGCGGCGGCGAGCACCTTCTGCAGGCGCTCTCCCTCGGGATGCACGTCCTTGGCGTTCACAGTCCCAGCTCCTCTTCCCCGTCCGGCAGGAGGGGCGATATCGGTGGCAGCTCGTCGAGCGAGTTGAGGCCCAGCTGGGTCAGCAGCAGCTCGCTCGTCTCGTAGTGGATCGCGCCGGTCTCGGCGTCGGCGAACGCCTCCCGGATGAGCCCGCGGCCGAGCAGCGTGCGCACCACCGAGTCGACGTTGACGGCGCGGATGGCGGCGACGGCGCCGCGCGTGATGGGCTGCTTGTAGGCGATCACGGCGAGCGTCTCGAGCGCCGCCTGCGACAGGCGGGTCGGCTGCTGCGTGAGCACGAAGTCGGCGGCGTCGACGTCGTAGGCGGCGCGCACGTACACGCGCCAGCCGCCGCCGACCTCCCGCAGCTCGAAGCCGCGCTCGGGACCCTCGCCGAGCCCGTCGTAGTCGCGGCGCAGCGCCTCGATGGCCGCCTTCACGTCCTTCACGGGGGCGTGGAGCGCCGTCGCGAGGTGCACGGCGCCCTGCGGCTCGTCGGCGACCATGAGGATCGCCTCGATGCGGCGCTCGAGCGGCAGGTGCGACCGGTCGGCGACGGGTTCGTCGAGGACCGCCTCGTCCGTGGCCGCATCCGTCTCATGCATGGTCATAGTCTGCCCCCAGGGCGACGAGGTCCTCGTCG
>JBAZPY010000244.1:0-3557 GCA_041645515.1 Agrococcus sp. | reverse complement strand
CGATCTCGGCCGCGCTCGCCGACTCGGCGAGGCTCTCGAGCAGGGCGGCGACGCGGTCGAGCGTGAGCGGCGAGCCGGCGGGCGCCGGCCGCTGCCGGTCGGCCGGCTGCAGCATCGCGTCGACGGCGCGCTGGTCGAGCACCCGCACGCCCAGCGCCTCCGCCTGCTCGAGCTCCGCACGGATCGCCTCGAGCCGCTCCCGCATCGCCTCGAGGCCGAAGGGCTTCACGAGGTAGTGCCGCACGCCGAAGGCGCGCGCGGCCCGGACCGTCTCGAGGTCGCGCGCCGCGGTCACCGCGACCACCTCCCCGGCGAAGCCCCGCGCGCGGGCGACGCGCAGCACCTCGATGCCGGAGGCGTCGGGCAGGTGGACGTCGAGCAGCACCAGGTCGGGGCCGATGGCCTCGATCGCCTCGAGCGCGGCCCGGCCGGTGGCCGCCTCCCCCGCGACCACGAACGCGCCGTGCCGCTCGACGAACCCGCGGGTGACGATCTCCACAGCCGTGCCGTCCACGACCGCGCCATCCACGACCGTGCCATCCACGACCGCGCTCGCGACCACTGGGAGCCGGGCGACGAAGCGGGCGCCGCCCAGCGGCGACTCCTCGACGTGCGCCTCTCCGCCGAGCCGCTCCGCGACGCGGCGCACGAGCGTCAGCCCGTAGCCGCGAGCGAGCCCGGCGGGGTGCGACTTCGACGACACCTCGATGTCGAAGATGGCGTCCCGCTGCGGCTCGGGCACTCCCGGTCCGTCGTCGTCCACGGCGATCGTCACGACGCGGCGGGCCTCGGCGATCGCGTCGTCGATCGAGACCTCCACCCGGCCCCCGGGCGACGCATCCATCGCGTTGTCGACCAGGTTGCCGAGCACCGTGACCCAGTCGCCGGCGACGCTCGGGGACGTCGCTGGTGCGAGCGTCGACCCCGGCCGCACGACCAGCTCGACGCCGTGCTCCCGCGCCTGCGCGCGCTTCGCCAGCAGCAGCGCCGCGACCTCGAGCTCGAGGACGCCGGAGGAGGGCTCGAGCGCCGCGAGCGCGCCACCGGCGCCGGCGCGCTCGATCACGCCCATCGCGGCCTCCGACTCGCCCAGCTCGAGCAGTCCGCCGAGCGTGTGCAGGGTGTTCGCGAACTCGTGCTGCTGCGCGCGCAGCGTCTCGGTCATGCCCTGCGCGCCCGCGAGGTCGCGGAGCGCCGCGTCGAGCTCGGTGCGGTCGCGCAGGATCAGCACCGTGCCGACGGCGCGGTCGTCGACGACCACCCGGTCGACGCGCGCGAGCAGCATCCGCTCGCCCGCGAGCACGAGCTGCTGCTCGCCGGCGTCGGCCGCGAGCGGGTCGATGGGCGCGTCGAGCACGTCGGCGATCGGCGTCCCGTTGAGGTCGGCGCCCGGCTCGCGGCCGAGGAGCCGCAGCGCGGCGTCGTTGCAGAGCACGATCTCGCCGCGCTCGTCGAGCACCACGAGGCCGTCGCCGATCCCGTGCAGCGTGGCGTTGCGCGTCTCGAGCATCGACTTGATCTCCTCGGGCTCGACGCCGTAGATCCGCCGCCGCACGAGCGATGCCGCCCAGGACGCAAGCACGACGCCCACGATCGCGGCGACGGCCAGGCAGAGCCCGAGGATCCAGACGGTGCTGAGCCAGTCCCGCTGCAGCTCGGACTCGAGGATGCCGACGGACACCTGTCCGATGACCGCGCCGTCCGCTCCGAACACGGGCACCTTCGCGCGCCACGAGGTGCCGAGCGTGCCGGTCTGCGTGTCGACGAACAGCTCACCGGTCGTCGCCGCGTCGGGCGGCGTCGAGACCACCTCGCCGATGAGGTCCGGGTTCGGGTGCGAGTAGCGGATGCCCTCGACGTTCGAGACCACGACGTAGGTGACGTCGGATGCCTTCCTGACCGTCTCGGCGATCGGCTGGATGACCGCGGCGGGGTCGGGGTCGTCGAACGCGTCGGTGACCGTGGGCAGCTGCGCGACCGAGTAGGCGACGCCGATCATGCGGTCGAGGTAGGCCTCGCGGAGCGACCGCTCCTGCAGCCAGGCGGCCGCGATGCCGGAGCCCAGGATCACGACGAGCATGATGGCGCTCTGCAGCAGCACCAGCTGGGTGCGCAGCCTCATCGCCCGTCTCACGAGGCCCATGGTAGGCCGCGCCGCAGGAGCGTAGCCTCTGACCAGAACGACCGAAACGCACCTTTCGACCACAACCCCGGCGCAGGCACCCGCCCCCGTTACGGTCGCAGAAGATCGCGACTCGGCATCGGTGCCGAGCGCTCAAGGAGGAGACGTGCGATCCATGCACCACAGCACCCAGCGCAGCACGCGCATCACCACCCTCGTCCGCGCCGGCATCGCCGGCGCTGCGGTCGTGGCCCTCGCGGCCTGCTCGACCGGCGGCACCCCCTCGGGCTCCGAGGCCCCTGAGGGCGAGGCCGCGGCGATCACCGACGTCAGCGTCATCGCGCCCGCCGACCCGGGCGGCGGCTGGGACCAGACGGCCCGCGCCCTCGGTCAGACGCTCACCGACACGGGCCTCGTCGGCTCCGCGCCGGTCGAGAACATCGGCGGCGCCGCCGGCACGGTCGGCCTCGCGAGCCTCGCGACCGAGACCGACCCGAACACGCTCATGGTCATGGGCTCCGTCATGGTCGGCGGGGTCGAGACGAACGCCTCCGAGACGCGCATCGAGGACATGACGCCCATCGCGAAGCTCACCGAGGAGCCGCTCGTGATCGTCGTGCCCGCCGACTCGGAGTACCAGTCGCTGCAGGACCTCGTCGACGCGATCGTCGCCGAGGGCCAGGGCGTCGCGGTCACCGGCGGCTCGGCCGGCGGCATCGACCACATCCTCGCCGGCCTGCTCCTCACGGAGGCAGGGGTCGACGCGGCCGAAGTGCCGGCGACGCTCAACTACGTCGCCAACTCCGGCGGCGGCGAGGCGCTCACGATGCTGCTCGGCGGCACCGTCCAGGCCGGCATCTCCGGTGTCGGCGAGTTCTCGGAGTCCGTCCTCTCGGGCGACCTGCGCGCGCTCGCCGTGTCGAGCGAGGAGCCCGCAGAGGCGCTGCCCGACGTGCCGACCATCCAGGACGAGGGCATCGACGTGACCGTGACGAACTGGCGCGGCGTGATCGCGCCCGGCGACATCTCGGACGCGCAGCGCACCGCGCTCATCGACCTCATCACCGAGCTCCACGGCCAGGACGCCTGGGCCGAGGTGCTCGAGACGAACGGCTGGACGGATGCGTTCATGCCGGGCGACGAGTTCGAGGCGTTCCTCACCGAGGACATCACGCGGACCCAGGAGACGCTGCGCACGATCGGCCTGATCGAATGAGCACCGCCTCGGCCGGCGCGCCCGAGCAGGGCGCGTCGGCCGCGGCGCGCGCGGAGCGATCGGCCCGCATCGAGGCGATGATCTTCGTCGGGTTGCTCGTCCTGCTCGCGGTGGGCGTGCTCATCTCGACCACGACCATCCGCGAGCCCCCGGGGTCGACGAACACGCTCGGGGCTCGCGTCGTGCCCTACGGGGTCGGCGCCCTGCTGCTCGTCTCGT
>JBAZPY010000243.1:0-3558 GCA_041645515.1 Agrococcus sp. | reverse complement strand
GGGGGTCCGGCTGCGGCGGCCACGTCGGCTGCCGCTCCGGCCACGGCGGCGGCTGCGGCGGCTCAGCCCGCTGCTGCGGCCACGCGCCCGGCACCGGCACCGGCGGCGGGGGCATGAGGCCGTCCTGCACCGCGGGCGCCGTCTCGAGCACGGCGTTCCGGGAGAGGGATGCGGCCCACGACTCCGACGCATCCCGGCCGATCGCGATCTTCACGGTGCGCATGGCGTGGTCGAAGAGGATGCGCGCGTCTCCCTGGTCGATCGCGCCGATGCCGGGCGAGAGCACGGTGTCGGGCACGTGGAGCTGCACGCGGCCGAGCCGGGCGAGTCCGTAGATCGGGCCCTGCTGCAGCGCGACCGACTGCACGCGCGCCTGGGGCACGATCTGCAGCGACCGCCAGATGCGGCCGGTGCGGAGCAGGAACGCGGCGTCGTGGACGTGGAAGCCGTTGCGGCGCACCGAGAACCAGCGGAAGATGCGGGCTCGCGGCGGGCTCACGACGAAGGCGTCGGGCGCCTGGCCGAACAGCCCCGCGTCGATGAGCGGCGAGTGGGCGAGCTCCGGCAGCACGAGGCCGACGACCGTCCGCACGTCGCGCAGGTCGCCGACCGGCAGCAGGTAGCTCGCCATCTGCCCGCTCTGACCGCTCTGGCCGGACCCTTCGGCCTTCGACCGCCCGGCGCGCGTGAAGGTGACCTGCCACCAGCCGAACGGGCGCCACAGCAGCGGCTGCTTGACCTGCAGCGCGAAGATGCGGCCGGGCGGGAGGATCTCGGTCGTCGTCGACGCCAGGCCGTAGGCGAGCCGGATGCCGTCGGGCGTCGCGGCGATCGAGTAGCGGAGCTTCGAGCCGAGCGCCCGCACGCCGGCGGCGAAGAACGCGATCGCGCCCGGCAGCAGCGCGACGATCGCCCAGAACTGCGCGAAGCCGATGATGAGCACGAGGGTGCCGACCGCGTACGCGAGCGCCCACACGATCCAGCCGTCGAGCAGCGACGACGCGAGGATGCGGCCGATCGGGATGCGCACGAGCGAGTCGGGCGAGAGGTGCGCGATCTCGGCATCGGGGCGCAGGAGCTCGTCAACGACGCCGCCGACGGCGCCGCGCTCGGTCGCCATCCGCTGGACTTCCGTCGCCGACCTGCCGGACGCGCGGTCCATGACCTCGTAGCGCAGCGCATCCGCGACCGATGAGCTCAGATAGTTGAGGTCGACATTCGCGTCGTTGCCCGCCTGCTGCACCTCGAACTTGCAGGCGCCGAGCAGGCGCGCGAACCACGGCTTCTGGATGTTGATCGCCTGGATGCGCGCGAGCGGCGCGCGCCGGTGGCGCTTCACGAGGATGCCCTGCTGGACCTCGACGGCGTCGCCGGTGATCCGGAAGCGGTGCACGCGCCAGCTGAGCCAGAAGATCAGGATGCCCAGGAGCACCGCGGCGATCGTCCCGAGCCCCACCCACAGCAGCTGGTCGAGGACGAAGTCGCCGAACGGGTCGCGCTCGAACGCCCACCACTCCCCCGGCACGACTATGCCGATGAGCCGGTCACGGAAGATCGAGACCAAGATGCCGAGGAAGATGATGAGCGAGAGGCCGCCGCGCAGCAGTGGGGTCGCGGGGTGCAGCCGGTGCCACTCGCCGTCGACGAGCTGGATCGCCTTCGCGCGCGCCCCTGTGGCGGGCGTCGGCGCCCGGCCCGGCTGCGGCTGCTGGGGCCACTGCGGCCGCTCGGGCGGCCACGGCTGCTGGGCGCCTGCGTGCGCCTGCGGCGGACGGGGCGCGTCGGTCACAGGCCGGCCCGTCGGGACTCCGAGACCGCCACGAGGTGATCGCGCAGCTCCTCCGCCGTGGAGCCCGGCATGCCGGGGATCGTGATCGCGCTGGACGCGGCCGCCGTGACGAACTTCAGGGTCTTGAGCCCGAACATCCGCTCGACGGGTCCCTGCGTGATGTCGACGATCTGCATGCGCCCGTAGGGCACGGCGACGAACCGGCGGAACAGCATGCCGCGGCGCACGAGCAGGTCGTCGCTGCGCTGGAGGTAGCCGATCGTGCGGGTGCGCAGGAACGACCAGATCACGCCGACGACGGCGAGCACGAGCGCGGCGATGAGCGGCAGCCATGCCCACAGCGGCATCTCGCCGTCGTGCAGGAGGTACAGCGGCACGGTCGCGCCGACCCCTGCGATGAGCCAGCCGACCACCGTGCCGATCGACTCCACCACGGCGTAGCGCATGCTGACGCGCTGCCAGGCGCCGGTGACATCGAGGCGCTCAGCCACGTTTCCTCCACTGCTCTCCGGCGGTCGCCGGCGGCCATGGACGGCCGGGCTCCAGGCTAGCGGCGAGGAGGCGGCGCGGGCTGTCTGCGATACTGCCGCGGTGACCTCTGAGACCAAGCAGCGCAAGCATGTGGGCCGATGGATCGCCGTCTCGATCGTCGGCGTCGTCGTCCTGGCGCTGCTCGCGGCGGTCGGCTGGTACTTCCTCCGCATCAATCCGTCGGTGCAGCAGGTGGAGACGATCGAGACGGCGTTCCCGGAGGAATCGCTGCGCCCGACGGCCCAGGCGACCGAGGCGGGAGCGCCCATCAACGTGCTCCTGCTGGGCAGCGACGCGCGCGCCCAGGACGGCTCGCTGCTGACGGGCCTCGGCGACCGGGCCGACACGATCATGGTCGCCCACATCCCGCCGGACCGCGAGACGGTGCAGATCATGTCGATCATGCGCGACTCGTGGGTGGAGATCCCCGGGTACGGCACGCAGAAGGTGAACGCGGCGCTCTCGCTCGGCGGCGTGCCGCTCATGGTGCAGACGGTCGAGGGGATCATCGACCAGCGCATCGACCACGTCGCGGTGATCGACTTCGAGGGCTTCAAGGGACTGACCGAGGCGCTCGGCGGCGTGACGCTGCAGAACGACATCGCATTCAGCGAGCGCGGCTACAGCTACCCGGCCGGTGAGATCACCGTCGCCGGCGACGAGGCGCTCGCCTACGTGCGCGCCCGCTATCCGTTCAGCGACGGCGACTACCAGCGCTCGTACAACCAGCGTGCGCTGCTGCGCGGCGCGATCGAGCAGATGATGACGCGCGAGAACCTCACGAACCCGGACCGCATGGCGAACCTGCTCGCCACCGTGACGCCGCACATGGCCACGACCGACACGTTCTCGCTGCCGGTCGTCCTCGACCTCGGCTCGCAGCTCTCCCAGCTCGACTCGACCCGCATCCAGACGTTCACGATGCCGACGCTGGGCACCGGCACGGAGGGCTCGCAGTCGGTCGTCTACGTCAACTGGGAGGGCGTCGAAGAGCTTCGGGCGGCCTTCGACGAGGAGTCGATGACGACCTTCCAGCCGGCGCCCGAGCGTTGAGCCCGGAGCGCGCAATGCGACGAAGTCGCGTTGCGCGCGGAGGGCTCAAGGTCGAGTAGCACGGCGCGCAGCGCCGCGCGTACCGAGACCTCCGGGGCGCGCCATGGAACGAAGTCGCGTTGCGCGCGGAGGGCTCAAGGTCGAGTAGCACGGCGCGCAGCGCCGCGCGTACCGAGACCTCCGGG
>JBAZPY010000242.1:0-3588 GCA_041645515.1 Agrococcus sp. | reverse complement strand
CGAGCGTGTCGAGCCGCTCGGCCAGCAGCGGCTCGAGGTACTCGTGCGCCGCCTGGAGCACCTCGTCGCCGGTCGTCACGCCCGCCTCGACGAACTCGACGAACCGCGGCGCGGCGCCGGCCGCGACGTGCGGCACGCCCGCCTCGGCGAACGCGCGCTGGTACGCGCCCGACCCGATCGTCCCCGCGGTGCCGATCACGCCGATCCGCCCCGACCGGCTCTGCCGCACGGCGGCCCGGACGGCCGGGTCGATCACCTCGACGACCGGGATGCCCATGCCCTCCTCGTAGCGCTCGCGCGCGATGTCGAGGGTGGCGGCGGACGCGGTGTTGCACGCGATGACGAGCATCTTCACGCCCTGGCTGACGAGCGTGTCGAGCACGTCGAGGGCGAGGTGCCGCACCTCCGCCTGCGCGCGGGGTCCGTACGGGCCGTTCGCGGTGTCGCCGATGTAGGTGATGGACTCGGCGGGCAGCTGGTCGATGAGCGCTCGCGCCACGGTGAGCCCGCCGACGCCGCTGTCGAAGACTCCGATCGGGCGCTGCACGTCGGCAAGCCTAGCCGCGAGCCGCGCCGTCGCCCGCGAACGTGTTCCTGTATGGACGTGTCAGTGGCGAGCGGTATCGTCTGATCCCCGGCGATCGGAGGAGTCGACGTGATCGAGTTCGCGTCCGTGCGCAAGGAGTATCCCGGCGGCACGGTGGCGGTCGAGGACTTCAGCCTCACCATCCCCTCGCACGCGGTGGTGGTGCTCGTCGGCTCCTCCGGCTCCGGCAAGACCACCCTGCTGCGCATGGTCAACCGAATGATCGAGCCGACCGCGGGCAGCGTCAGCATCGACGGCGTCGACGTGCGCTCGATGGACCCCGTGCGGCTGCGCCGGTCGATCGGCTACGTGCTGCAGGCGGGCGGGCTGCTGCCGCACCGCACGATCGCCGACAACGTCGCGACCGTTCCGGTGCTGGAGGGCCGCAGCCGCAGGCAGGCGAGGCAGGATGCGCTCGGCCTGCTCGAGCGCGTCGGCCTCGACACGGGGCTCGCCGACCGCTACCCCGCCCAGCTCTCCGGCGGGCAGCAGCAGCGCGTCGGCGTCGCGCGCGCGCTCGCCGCCGACCCGAACATCCTGCTCATGGACGAGCCGTTCGGCGCCGTCGACCCCATCGTGCGCGACCAGCTGCAGTCCGAGATGCGGTCGCTGCAGGCGGAGCTCGGCAAGACGATCGTGTTCGTGACGCACGACATCGACGAGGCCTTCGCGCTCGGCGACGAGGTGCTCGTGCTCCGCAAGGGCGCCGAGATCGCCCAGCGCGGCACGCCCGCGCAGATCCTCGCGAACCCCGCCGACGACTTCGTCGCCAGCTTCGTGGGCGCCGGCACCGCCCGCCGCACGCTGCGCGTCCGCGAGGTCGAGGGGCGCAGCGTCGTGGTCGACGGCGACGACCGCCCGACCGGCGTGCTGGCGCGGTGAGGGGGCAGCGGCGATGACGTGGCTGAGCCAGAACCTCCACATCGTCGGCGCGCTGCTCGTCGACCACCTCGTGCTGTCGATCCTGCCGATCGTGCTGAGCCTGGTGATCTCGGTGCCGCTCGGCTGGCTCGCGTCCCGCTACCGCCGCGCACGGACGCCGCTGCTGACGGGCACCGGCCTGCTGTACGCCATCCCGTCGCTGCCGCTGTTCATCATCGTCGCACCGCTCATCGGGGTGGCGGTCCGCTCCCCCGTCACGATCGTCGCGGGGCTGACGATCTACGGCTGCGCGCTGCTCGTGCGCGGCGTCGCCGACGCGTTCGGCTCGGTGCCGCGCGAGACGATGCTCGCGGCCGATGCGATGGGGCACTCCGCGTGGGCGCGCTTCTGGCGCGTCGAGCTGCCCCTCGCGGGGCCGGTGCTGCTGTCCTCGCTGCGCGTCGTGGTGGTCTCGACCGTCAGCCTCGTCACCGTCGGTGCGCTCGTGGGCGCGTCGAGCCTCGGCACGCTCTTCACCGACGGCTTCCAGCGCGGCATCGAGGCGTCCATCCTCACCGGCCTCGTGCTCACGATCGTGGTGGCGTACGCGCTCGACGGGCTGTGCGTGCTCGCAGGACGGCTCGCGATGCCGTGGCGGCGGGCGGTGGCCGCATGAACCTGTTCGCCGAGGCGATCGCCTACCTGCTCGACCCCGCCAGCTGGGCCGGCGCCGGGGGCCTCGGCCTGCGCATCCTCGAGCACCTGGGCTTCTCGGCGGCGGTCCTGCTCGTCGCCGCCGCCATCGGGATCCCTGCGGGCGTGCTGATCGGCCACACCGGCCGCGGCCGCGGCGTGGTGATCGCGCTCACGAGCGGGGCGCGGGCGATCCCGACGCTCGGGCTGCTGACGATCTTCGGGCTGCTGCTGGGCATCGGGCTCGAGGCACCCTTCCTCGCGCTCGTCGTGCTCGCGCTGCCTCCCGTGCTGGCCGGCGCGTACGCGGGCGTCGAGTCCGTCGACCGGCAGGTGATCGGCGGCGCCCGCGCCATCGGCATGACCGAGCGGCAGATCGTCACCGGCGTCGAGCTGCCGCTCGCGAGCCCCGTGCTCATCGGCGGGCTGCGGTCGGCGGCGCTGCAGGTCATCTCCACGGCGACGCTCGCGGCGTACATCTCCGACACCGGCCTCGGCAGGCCCATCTTCGAGGGCCTGAAGACGCGCGACTACGGGCTCATGCTCGCCGGCTCGATCCTCGTCGCGCTGCTGGCCCTGCTCGTCGAGCTGCTCTTCCAGGCGGCCCAATCCGCGGCCGCTCGCCGCGCCGAACCCATCGAGACCCATCGCACCACCGCGCGCACGCGCGCTCCAGAGAGGAACCCCGCATGACCCACTTCACCCGCAGGACGGGCCTCACGCTCGCCGCGATCGGCGCGACGGGCATCCTGCTCGCCGGCTGCGCGAGCGCCGACCCGCTGGAGGAGGGCGAGACGGCCGCGCCCTCGACGAGCGGCGACGCCACGACCCTCGTCGTCGGCTCGCAGGACTACTACTCGAACGAGATCATCGCCGAGCTCTACGCGCAGGCGCTCGAGGACGCCGGCTACACGATCGACCGGCAGCTGCGCATCGGCCAACGGGAGGTCTACCTGCCCGAGATCGAGGCGGGCTCGATCGACCTCTTCCCCGAGTACACGGGCCCGCTGCTGCAGGTGTGGGCTGAGGATCCGCCGCAGCGCGAGAGCGACGAGGTGTACGACGCGCTCGTCGAGGCCGCGCCCGAGGGCATCACGATCCTCGATCAGGCGCCGGCGACGGACCAGGACGCGTACGTCGTGACCCGCGAGTTCGCTGAGCAGTACGACCTGACGACGGTCGCCGACCTCGCGAACGTCGACGTGCCGCTCACGATGGGCGCCAACTCCGAGGCCGAGACCCGGCCGAACGGCCCGCAGGGCCTCGCGGAGGTCTACGGCATCGAGGTGGGCTTCACGCCCATCGAGGACAGCGGCGGCCCGCTCACGGTGCGGGCGCTGCAGGACGGCGACGTGCAGCTCGCGATCCTCTACACCGCCCAGCCCGAGATCGCCGAGAGCGACCTCGTCGTGCTCGAGGACACCGAGGGCCTGTTCCTCGCGTCGAAC
>JBAZPY010000241.1:0-3591 GCA_041645515.1 Agrococcus sp. | reverse complement strand
CGGACCATCCTGCACCAGCGCGCGACGCGCGACCGCATCCACCGACCGCCCTCCCGCACAACGCAAGCCCGTCACCGTGCTCCTGCGGCATCTGCACCGGCCGTCGCCCAGGCAGCGCGGATCCAGGCGCCCGGGCTTGCGTTGTGCGGAGCGGCGGATGGATCAGAGCGACGCGAGCGCCTCGACGAGGTCGGCGATCTGGTCGTCGGAGTCCTCGAGGCCCACCGAGAGGCGCAGCAGGTCCTCCGGCACGGCGAGCTCCGTGCCCTTGACCGAGGCGTGGGTCATCTCCGAGGGCAGGCACACGAGGCTCTCGACGCCGCCGAGCGACTCGGCGAGCTGGAAGACGCGCGTGCGGGTGACGAGCTCGAGCGCCGCCTGGTGGCCGCCCGCGAGCTGGATCGACACCATGCCGCCGAAGCCGCGCATCTGCCTGCCGGCGAGCTCGTGCTGGGGGTGGTCGGGCAGGCCGGGGTAGTGCACCGCGGTGAGCGCCGGGTTGCCGACGAGTGCCTCGGCGACCGCCTGCGCGTTGCTGCAGTGCCGGTCCATCCGCACCGCGAGCGTCTTCAGCGAGCGCGACGTGAGCCACGCGTCGAAGGGGCTGTTGACGGCGCCGACCGCGAACTGCTGGAACGCGATGCGCTCCGCCAGCTCGGCGTCCGCGGTGATGAGCGCTCCGCCCACGAGGTCCGAGTGCCCGCCGATGTACTTGGTCGTCGAGTGCACGACGACGTCGGCGCCGAGCGTGAGCGGCTGCTGCAGGTAGGGGGTCGCGAAGGTGTTGTCGGCGAGCACGATCGCTCCCGCCCCGTGCCCGATCTCGACGAGCCCGGCGATGTCGGCGACCTTCATGAGCGGGTTCGAGGGCGTCTCGACCCACAGGATCCGCGTGTTGGGCCGCATCGCCGCGCGGACGGCGTCGAGGTCTGATGCGTCGGCGGTCGTGATCTCGACGCCCCAGCGCGCGTGGATCTGGGAGACGAGGCGGTGGGTGCCGCCGTAGACGTCGTTGCCCATCAGCACGTGGTCGCCCGGCTGCAGCACGGCGCGCAGGAGCGCGTCCTCGGCGGCGAGGCCGGAGCCGAACGTGAAGGCGTGCGAGCCGCGCTCCAGGCTCGCGAGCTGCACCTGCAGGGCGTCGCGCGTGGGGTTGCCGCCGCGCGAGTACTCGTAGCCGTCGCGGAAGCCGCCGACGCCGTCCTGCACGAAGGTCGACGTCATGAAGATCGGCGGGATGACGGCGCCGGTGCGCGGTTCGAAGGACTGGCCCTCGTGGATCGCGCGCGTCGAGAACCCTCGGTTCGAGGGGTCGGTCACGGTCATGCCTCCTTCGCGAGGTAGGTGAGCAGGTCGGTGCGGGTGATGACGCCCGCGGGCTTGGCCTCGTCGAGCACGAGCAGCGCGTCGGCGTCCTTGAGGGCCGCGCGCAGCGCATCCACCGACTCGGAGATGCCGATCTGCGGCAGCCGCGGGCCGAGGTGCTTCGCGATGGGGTCGGCGAGCTCCGCCCGGTCGGCGAAGACGGCGTCGAGCAGCGACCGCTCATCCACTGCGCCGGCGACCTCGCCGACGACGACGGGCGGCTCGGCGGTGAGGACCGGGAGCTGGCTGACGCCGAACTCGCGCATGATCTCGATCGCGTCGTGCACGGTGTCGCCCGGATGCGCGTGCACGAGCGCGGGCAGGGCGCCGCTGCCGCTCGGCACGGCCTTGCCGGTGAGCACGTCGCGCACCGTCACGCCGCCGTCGGGTCCCGCGAAGCCGTACGAGCGCATCCACGCGTCGGAGTACACCTTCTGCAGGTAGCCGCGACCGGAGTCGGGCAGCAGCACCACCAGCACGGCGTCTGCCGGCAGGTCGCGGGCGACACGCAGCGCGGCGACGACCGCCATGCCGCTCGAGCCGCCGACGAGGAGGCCCTCCTCGCGCGCGAGGCGGCGGGTCATCGCGAACGACTCGGCGTCGTTGACGGCGATCACCCGGTCGACCACGCTCGGGTCGTAGTTGCCGGGCCACATGTCCTCGCCGACGCCCTCGACGAGGTACGGGCGGCCGGTGCCGCCGGAGTAGATGGAGCCCTCCGGGTCGGCGCCGATGGTGGTGACGGCTCCGCCGGAGGCGCGCTTGAGGAACCGGGAGGTGCCGGTGATCGTGCCGCCGGTGCCGACGCCCGTGACGAAGTGGGTGATGCGACCGTCGGTGTCGCGCCAGATCTCCGGCCCCGTGGTCGCCTCGTGCGCGGCGGGCGCCGCCGGGTTGAAGAACTGGTTGGGCTGGTAGGCGCCCTCGATCTCCTCGGTCAGCCGGTTGGCGACGCCGTAGTACGACTCCGGGCTGTCGGGGGCGACCGAGGTCGGCGTCACGACCACCTCGGCGCCGTAGGCGCGCAGCGTCGACCGCTTGTCCTCGGAGACCTTGTCGGGGCAGACGAAGACGCAGCGGTAGCCGCGCTGCTGGGCGACGAGGGCGAGCCCGACGCCGGTGTTGCCGCTCGTGGGCTCGACGATCGTGCCGCCGGGGCGGAGGAGCCCGCGCTCCTCGGCGTCGAGGATCATCGCGAGCGCGATGCGGTCCTTGACGGAGCCGCCCGGGTTGAGGAACTCGACCTTCGCGAGCACCGTCGCGGCGATCCCCTCGGTGACCTTCGAGAGCCTCACGAGCGGGGTGTCGCCGATGGTCTCGAGGATCGACTCTGCGTAGCGCATCGTGCCTCCTGACTGCTGCTCGAGCCTAGCGGCCGGGCCCCGCACATCCTCCGTCCCGGCGCACAACGCAAGCCAGGATCGTCGAAGGAGCGGATGGACGGGTGAGCCGCTCCGATCCGGGGCCGGATCGCTCCATCGGGCTTGCGTTGTGCGGACGCCGGGGGCGGGGCGAGCGTGCAGGATGGGGGGCGTGGACGCCAAGCGGGAGCTCGTGATCGAGCGGGTGCTGCGCTGCGTCGAGCAGGTGCCGCCGGGGCGGGTCGCGTCGTACGGGGCGATCGCCGCCGTCTGCGGGCTCGGGCCGCGCCAGGTGGGCTCGATCATGAAGGCGTACGGGCACGACGTCGGCTGGTGGCGCATCACGAACGCCGCCGGCGACCTGCCGCCGGGGCTGCTGCCGCGGGCGCTCCCCCACTGGGACGCGGAGGGCATCCGCGTGAAGGCGAACGGGCTGGGCTGCCGCTACGCCGACTTCGCCGCCGACCCGGATGCGCTCGCGCGCGCATGGCGGACGGCGATCGCCGACCTGCCGCAGCCGGACGCGGTCGACGCCGACGCATCCGCCTGAGCGGCCGTCAGCCGCGCGCCTGCTGCGCGAACAGCGTCGCGTAGGTGCCGCCGCGCGAGAGCAGCTCGTCGTGCCTGCCCTGCTCGACGATCTGCCCGGCGTCGATGACGAAGATCACGTCGGCGTGGCGGATGGTCGAGAGCCGGTGCGCGATCGCGAGCGTCGTGCGGCCGCGGGCGGCCTCGTCGAGCGCAGCCTGCACGATGCGCTCCGAGACGGTGTCGAGCGCGCTCGTGGCCTCGTCGAGCACGAGCACGGCGGGGTCCTTGAGCAGCACGCGTGCGATCGCGATGCGCTGCTTCTCGCCGCCGGAGA
>JBAZPY010000240.1:0-3626 GCA_041645515.1 Agrococcus sp. | reverse complement strand
TGTACGGCGCGAAGAGCGAGAGGCCGAGCGCGATCGTCTCGACCGCCTCCCGCACCGCGGGATCGCCGGCGCCCGGGCCGCTGTCGACGGCCTTGCGGGTGGCGTTCGTCAGCTCCATGAGCCGCGCGACCACGACGTTGAACTTCAGGCCCTCCACCTGGCCCGGCGCATCCGCCAGGAACCGGTGGGTCTCGCGACGCAGCGTCCGGTCGCCCGGCTTCGGGTCGGTGCCGGGCTTCGCGAGCGACTCCCTCGAGAGCCGCCACGCCCGCGCGAGGAACTTCTGCGCGCCGGTCGGGCTGACGTCCTTCCAGTCGATGTCGTCCTCGGGCGGGCCGGCGAAGCTCATCGCCAGCCGCACCGCGTCGACGCCGAAGCGCTCGAGCTCCTCCGACAGCGTGACGAGGTTGCCCTTCGACTTCGACATCTTCGCACCGTCGAGGATCACCATGCCCTGGTTGAGCAGCGACTCGAACGGCTCCGTGAACGACACGTGGCCGAGGTCGAAGAGCACCTTCGTGATGAAGCGCGCGTACAGCAGGTGCAGGATCGCGTGCTCGACGCCGCCCACGTAGCGGTCGACGGGCGCCCAGCGGTCGACCTGCGCCTTGTCGAACGCCTGCGTGTCGTCGTTCGGGCTCAGGAAGCGCAGGAAGTACCAGGACGAGTCGACGAACGTGTCCATCGTGTCGGCGTCGCGTCGCGCCGGGCTGCCGTCGATCGGCGACGGCACGTTCACCCAGTCCTCGGCGCCGCCGAGCGGGCTCTTGCCCTTCGGCGTCAGGTCGAGGCCCGCGGAGTCGGGCAGCGTGACGGGCAGCTGCTCGAGCGGCACCGGCACCTCCTGCCCGTCCTCGGTGTGGATGATCGGGATGGGCGTGCCCCAGTAGCGCTGACGGCTCACGAGCCAGTCGCGCAGCCGGTACGACTTCGCGGCGCGGCCGACACCCTTCGCCTCGAGCAGCTGCACCATGCGGCCGATCGCGTGCTGCTTCGACAGCCCGTCCAGCTCGCCGGAGTTCATGAGCCGGCCGTCGCCGGTGAGCGCCTCGCCGGTGGTCTTCGGGTCGAGCGAGGGCAGGTGGTCGGGCAGCACGGCGTTGCCGTGCTCGTCGAGCGGGATCGCCGGCATGACGCCCGTGACGGCGGCGTTCGTGTCGACGACCACCTTCACCGGCAGGTCGAAGGCGCGCGCGAAGTCGAGGTCGCGCTGGTCGTGCGCGGGCACGGCCATGACGGCGCCGTGGCCGTAGTCGGCCAGCACGTAGTCGGCGGTCCAGACGGGCAGGCGCTCCCCCGTCAGCGGGTGGATGGCGAAGCGGCCGAGGTCGACGCCCGTCTTCGTGCGCTCCGCGTTCTGGCGGTCGATCTCGGTCATCCGGCCGACCTCATCGAGGTACGCCTGGAACCGCATCCGCACGTCCGCGTCGGCGCCGGCCGCGAGCTCCGCCGCGAGGTCGGAGTCGGGGGCGACGACCATGAAGGTCGCGCCGTAGAGCGTGTCGGGGCGCGTCGTGAAGACGGGCACGCGGTTCGGGTGGCCCTCGATCTCGAACTCGACCTCCGCGCCGATGGAGCGGCCGATCCAGTTGCGCTGCATGCGCAGCACCTTGTCGGGCCAGCGGCCCTCGAGCTGGTTGAGGTCGTCGAGCAGCCGGTCGGCGTAGTCGGTGATCTTGAAGTACCACTGCGTGAGCTTCTTCTTCACGACCGGCGTGCCGCAGCGCTCGCACGCGCCATCGACGACCTGCTCGTTCGCGAGCACCGTCTGGTCCTTGGGGCACCAGTTGACGTTCGACGGCTTGCGGTACGCGAGCCCCGCCTTGTACAGCTCGAGGAACAGCCACTGGTTCCACTTGTAGTACGCCGGGTCGGACGTGTGGAGGATGCGGTCCCAGTCGAACGCGGTCGCGTACTGCCGCATCGAGCGCTTGTGCTGCTCGATGTTCGCCTCGGTCCAGACCTTCGGGTCGATGCCGCGCTGGATGGCGGCATTCTCGGCAGGGAGGCCGAACGAGTCCCAGCCGATGGGGTGCAGCACGTTGAAGCCCTGCTGCCGCCAGTAGCGGGCGAGCACGTCGCCGTACGCGTACGACTCCGCGTGGCCCATGTGCAGGTCGCCCGAGGGGTACGGGAACATGTCGAGCACGTACTTGCGCGGCCTGGCGTCGGACTCGTCGTCGGTCGCGAAGGGGCGGATGCGGTCCCACACCGGCAGCCAGCGCTGCTGGATGCGGGCGAAGTCGTAGGTCTCGTCGGTCACAGATGCTCCTGGGTGGCGTCGGCCGGAGGCGGCACGACGGCTTCCCAGTCTACGGCGACTCCGTCGGAGCGCCTCGTGGCACAATCGGATGCGATGGCCGCAGCGGCCTGAGCCATGCGGAGGGGAGGTCGTCGTGCCGGAGTTCGAGAACCCCCCGGCGACCGTCGATGTGCCGGCGTCGCGGGTCACCCGCATCGTCGCGATCGACGCGCCGCGCAGCGCCGTCTGGCGCTGCCTCACCGAGCCCGACCTGCTCGCGCGCTGGCTCGGCGACATCGCGGCCTTCCCCGAGGGGGTCGTCGCCGGCGCGACCGGGCGCTTCGCGTGGAGCGGCGAGGTCGTGCTCGCCGCCCGCATCCTCGAGGTCGTGCCCGAGGAGCGGTTCGTCTTCGACTGGGCGGAGGGGATCCTCTCCGGCCGCGCCTCGACGGTCGAGATCGGCCTGCGCGACCTCGACGGCTGCACGCAGGTGCACCTCGTCGAGTCGGGCTTCCCGCTCGAGGGCGACGACGCGACCCGGCGCGAGGCGCTGCGCGCGCTCGCCGCCGGCTGGACCGTCGAGCTCGACGAGCTCGTCGACCTCGCGGAGTCGCTCCCGGGCTGAGGCATGTGCAACCGAATGGTTGCACTCTCGAGAGCGCACCGCTAGCGTCACCTGCAACCACCCGATTGCAGGAGGCAGCGTGACGCACGAGGCACAGGCATCCGTCGACGAGACCGCGATGCGCGTCTCCCGGTCCGTCGAGGTGCGCGCACCGATCGCGGCGGTCTGGGAGACGCTCACCGACCCGCGCTGCATCGCGCAGTGGCTCGGCCAGCGCGCCGACTTCCCGGACGGGATGCGCGAGGGCGCGACCGGCACGTTCGGCTGGGACGCGCACGGCGACTTCCCCGCGCGCGTCGAGGCGTGGGAGGAGCCGCACCGGTTCGCGTTCCGGTGGGGCACGCCCGGCGAGCCGATCCGAGAGGACAACAGCACCGTCGCGACGTTCACGCTCGAGCGGGACGGCGACGTCACGCGGCTCACCGTCGTCGAGACCGGCTTCGACCGGCTCGCCGACGCGGGCGCCCGCCGCGCGGCGCTCGACGACAACCGCCAGGGATGGACGGAGGAGCTGGACGACTTCGTCGCGCTGCTCGCGCGCCGCTGGACGCCCGCCGTCGCCGACCGGGTGGCCGGCACGCTCACCCGCTCGATCGAGATCGAGGCGTCGCGCGAGCTCGTGTGGCGGCACCTGACCGACCCGGTGTCGATCGAGGCGTGGTGGGGGCATCCGGCCGACTTCCCCGGCGGCGTCCGTGCCGGTGTGACCGGCACGTTCGAGCACGAGGGGCAGCGCTTCCCCATCGCGCTCCGCATCGT
>JBAZPY010000239.1:0-3640 GCA_041645515.1 Agrococcus sp. | reverse complement strand
GACCGCGGGCGAGTGCTGGATGACCAAGGGCCACCAGCACCCGGGCCACCAGGGGGAGATCTACCTCGCCCTGCACGGCACCGGGGGCCTGCTGATGTTCGACGGCGACCGCGTCGAGTGGCTGGACATGACGCCCGGCACCATCGGTTACATCCCGCCGGGCTGGGCGCACCGCTCGGTCAACGTCGGCGACGAACCCTACGCGTTCCTCGCGGTCTACCCCGGCGGTGCCGGCCACGACTACGGCTGGGTGCTCGAGCACGGCATGGGCCACCGCATCCACCGCGCAGGCGACGGCTTCGAGCTGCGCCCCTACAGCGCCTGACCCATGCTGATCGCGCACGACCTCGGCACGACCGGCAACAAGGCATCCCTGCACGAGGACGACGGCCGGCTGCGCGCGTCCGTCACGGTCGCCTACCCGGTGCGCTTCGCCGACGGCGGCATCGCCGAGCAGGATCCGCGCGACTGGGAGCTGGCGGTCGTCGAGGCGACCCGCTCGCTGCTCGAGCGCACCGGCACCGATCCCGCGACCGTCACCGGCCTCGTCGTCAGCGGCCAGATGATGGGCGCGGTGCTGCTCGACGAGCACTACGAGCCGGTGCGCCCGGCGATCATCTGGGCCGACACGCGCGCGCAGGCGCAGACCGAGCAGCTCGTCGACCGGCTCGGTGAGCGCGAGGCGTACGCGCTCCTGGGCCACCGGCTGAACCCGACCTACTCGATCGCCAAGGTCATGTGGGTGCGCGACCACGAGCCCGACGTGTTCGACCGCGTGCGCTGGTTCTGCGTCGCGAAGGACTTCGTCGTGCACCGCCTCACCGGGCGCCTCGCGACCGAGCCGAGCGACGCATCCGCCACCAACGCCTTCGACCAGCGGGCCGGCACCTGGTCGCGCGCCGTCATCGACGCTGCCGGGCTCGACATCTCGATCTTCCCCGACATCGTCGCCCCGACCGAGGTGGTCGGCACGCTCACCGACGACGCCGCGGCCGCCACCGGGCTCCCGAAGGGCACCCGCGTCGTGATGGGCGGCGGCGACGGCCCGATCGCCGCCGTCGGCGCGGGCGTCGTCGCACCCGACGACGGCGCGTACGTCTGCCTCGGCACGTCGTCGTGGATCTCGTTCTCGGCCGAGCGGCCCGTGCTCGACCCGAGCATGCGCACGTTCACCTTCGACCACGTGGTGCCGGGCCAGTACGTGCCGACCGCGACGATGCAGGCGGCGGGCGCGTCGGTGACCTGGATCCACGAGGTGCTCTCCCCCGGGCCCGACGGGGACACGCTCTCGGAGCTCGTCGCGCAGGCCGACACCGACGACGCGGTGACCGGCGGCCTGTACTTCCTCCCCTACCTGCTGGGCGAGCGCGCCCCGCGCTGGAACCCCGACGCGCGCGGCGCATTCGTGGGCATCGGCAGGCACCACGGCAGGGCGCACCTCGTGCGCGCCGTGCTCGAGGGCGTCGCCTTCAACCTCGCGGTCTGCATCGACTCGTTCCGCGAGTCGGGGGCGACGATCGACCGGATCGACGCGGTCGGCGGCGGCGCCGCGAGCGACGCCTGGCTGCAGATCATGGCGGATGTGTGGGGCGTGCCCGTCCGCCGCCGCTCGGTGGTCGAGGAGGCCAACAGCCTCGGCGCAGCGGTGGTGGGTGCGGTGGGCCTGGGGCTGGTGGACTCCTTCGCGGCCGCCCGCGACCTGTCGGAGGTGACCGCCGAGTTCGTGCCGGACGCCGGCCGCCACGACCAGTACCGGCAGCGGCTCGGGCGCTTCGACGAGGCCTACGCCGCACTCGAGCCGTGGTTCGGCGCGCACTGATGGCGACGATCCTCGCGACCAGCCGCTCCTTCGGCGACGGCAGTCGCGACCTCGTGGGCGAGCTCGAGCGCGCCGGCCACACCGTGCTGCGCGGGCCGAGCGACCATGGGCTCGACGCGCTACGGGAGGCGCTGTCGGCCGCCGACGCGTGGATCGCCGGCACCGGCCCGGTGACGGCCGACCACCTCGACGCCGCGCCGCGGGTGCGCGTCGTCGCGCGCTACGGCGTGGGCACGGAGGCGGTCGACGTCCCGGCGGCGACCGCGCGCGGCATCCTCGTCACGAACACGCCCGGCGCGAACTCCGACGCGGTCGCCGACCACGCGGTCGCGCTGATGCTCGCCGCGCTGCGCTCGATCGCGCACGGCGACCGGCAGGTGCGGCGCGGCGACTGGACCGCGGTGCGGGGCCGCGAGCTGGGCGCGCTGACCGTCGGCATCGTCGGGTTCGGCCGCATCGGTCGGGGCGTGGCGCGCCGGCTCGACGGCTTCGGGTCGCGCATCGTGGCGACCGACCCCATGCTCAGCGACCAGCAGGTGCAGAGCGGCGGCGCCGAGCCGCTCGACCTCGCGGCGATGGTCCGGGAGTGCGACCTCATCAGCCTGCACGCGCCCGGCGGCCAGACGCTCGTCGACGTCGACTGGCTCGCGGGGATCGCCCGACCCCTCGTGCTCGTCAACACCGCCCGCGCCGACCTCGTCGACGAGGCCGCCCTCGCCCAGGCCCTCCGCGACGGACGCGTCGCCGCCTTCGCTGCCGACACGCTCGCCGGCGACACGGCGGGCGCCGACTCCCCGCTGCTCGCCGACGACCTCGCCGACCGGGTGACGGTCACGCCGCACCTCGGGGCGCAGACCGTCGAGGCGGTCGACGGCATGGGCTCCATCGCGGTCGCCAACGCGCTCGCCGCCCTCGAGGGCCTCGCCCCGCCGAACCCCGTGAACGACCCCGACCCCGCCGCGCTCGCCGCGCGGCGCCGAGAGGAGCAGGCATGAGCGTCCATGCCCCCACCGACCGCCTCGACGCCGTGCGCACCGCCGGCGTGCTCGCCGTGCTCCGCGCGCCCGACCCCGAGCGCGCCGTCCAGGCCGCGGACGCCCTCGTCCGCGGCGGCGTCACCGGCATCGAGGTCACCTACTCGACGCCCGACGCTGCGGCCGTGATCGCCGAGCTGCGACGCCGCCACGGCGATGCGGCGCTCATCGGCGCCGGCACCGTGAGAACCCCCGCCCAGGCCGAGGAGTCGGCGGCGGCGGGCGCGCAGTTCCTCGTCGCCCCCGGCACCGTGCCCGACCTCGCGCGGGCGATGCTCGGCACGGGACTGACGACGATGACCGGCGCCATGACGCCCACCGAGGTGATGGGCGCGATGGCGCTCGGCGTCGACGTCGTGAAGGTCTTCCCCGCGTCGCTCGGCGGCCCTGGCTTCCTGCGGGCCCTCCGCGAGCCGTTCGCCGACGCGGTGCTCATGCCCACGGGCGGCGTCACCGCCGAGAACCTCGCCGAGTTCCTCGCCGCCGGCGCGATCGCGGTCGGGGCGGGCGGCGACCTGCTGGCCCGCGACGCCCTCCTGGCTCGGGACTGGGATGCGATCGAGGCGCGCGCCCGCGACTACGCGTCGGCGCTCGAGGCTGCGAGGCGCGCGTGAGCGGCCGGATGGGCTTCGTCGGCGTCTCGACCCGGTCGTCGTCGATCATGGCGATCTTCCCCGTGTGGGCCGAGATCCTCGGGCTGCCGACGCGCGAGCTCGAGGGGCACGACCTGCCGCTCGACGCGACCCAGCAGCAGTACCGCGCGCTCGTCGAGGCGATCCGGGACGAC
>JBAZPY010000238.1:0-3641 GCA_041645515.1 Agrococcus sp. | reverse complement strand
AGCAACATGCGCGCCGGGCACTGGCGGCCGCCGGCCCTGACGATCACCTCGGTCGAGGCGCGGGCGGCGGGCTGCTGGGGCTCGCGCTGTGGGCGAAGGGCGACCTTGCCGGAGCGGTGCCGACGTTCGCCGCCGCGTCTGAGAGCCTGGAGCTGGCGGGGCACGTGGCCGACGCGGTCTCCAGCGCCGTCGTCATGGCCGACATGCTGGTCGCGCAGGGGCGCCGGCGTGCGGCGTGGGCGGCACTGGAGCGCGCCGTCCGGCTCGCGAGCTCCCATGGCGAGCAGTCGACCGTCGATCTGCACGTGTCGATGAGCGAGCTGCGGCGCGAGGAGGACGACCTGGCCGCCGCGCTCGAGCACCTGCACGCCGCGAGCGTGCACCGATCGCACCCGGCTGTGCCGGAGAACGCCCATCGGTGGTTCGTCGCGATGGCTCGTGTCGAGGAGGCCCGCGGCGACCTCGATGCGGCCCTCGTGCTCCTCGACGAGGCGGAACGACGCTACCTGCGCGGCTACTTCCCCGACGTCCGCCCGATCACCGCGATGCGAGCCCGCGTCTGGATCCGCCGGGGCGAGCTGGACAAGGCCAGCGCATGGATCGACGAGCAGGGCGTCGCCGCCGCTGACGAGCCGCGCTACCTCGACGAGTTCGCCCACATCACGCTCGTGCGACTGCTGATCGCACGATTCCGATCCGACGGGCGAGCTGGCGCGCTCACCGACGCGAGCCTGCTGCTCGAGCGCCTGCTCGACGCGGCTGACGCGGGCGGGCGCGGCGGGAGCGCTGCCGAGATCCTGGTGCTGCAGTCGCTGGTGTTCGACGCGCAGGGCAAGACCTCGAGGGCGCAGCAGTCGCTGCAGCGGGCACTCGCTCACGCCGAGGCCGAGGGCTACCGACGACTCTTCGCCGACGAGGGAGCACCGATGGCCCGCTTGCTCGAGACCGCAGCCCGCGACGGGAAGCTCCCTCGCCAGCTTCGCAGTCTGCGCCGGGCGCCGGCCGCGGTGGCCGACGCGACCGGCGCCGCGGAGCAGCTCAGCGAGCGCGAGCTGACCGTGCTCCAGCTGCTGACGACCGAGTTGAGCGGGCCGCAGATCGCGCGCGAGCTCTTCGTCTCGCTCAACACCCTCCGCACCCACACCAAGCACATCTTCGGCAAGCTCGCCGTGAACAGCCGGCCAGCAGCGGTCCGTCGCGCGCGCGAGAAGGGACTCATCTGAGCCCCAGAGTCACCACGGCGGTCACCAGGTGTGGTGATGACGCGTCATCACGGCCATCCGTAGCGTTCGAGGAGTCCTGAGGCGACCGCCCGGGTCGACATCACGATCAGGAGCGCCGCCGTGAGCATCACCCCATCCACCTTGACCCGCGTGGGGGCAGTCGCCCTCGCACTCGCGGGTCTCATCTTCATCGTGATCCAACCGCTGCATCCGCGCGAGGATGTCGCGTCGATCACCACGACCACCTGGGTGGTCGTGCACATCATGAGCCTGAGCATGGCGGTGCTCGGCCTCGCCGGCGCCACGGCCCTCTACCTGACGCAGGTGAAGCGGATGGGCTGGCTCGGTCTGCTCGGCTACGTCCTGTTCGCGCTCTTCTTCGTCACGCAGGCGGCGGTCAGCTTCGCCGAGGCGTTCATCCTGCCGCTCACCGCCGCAGGATCGCCCGGGGTGTCGGAGGACGTGGCGAGCCTGTTCGCGACGGGATACGTGCTGCAGACCGATGTGGGGCCGCTGGCGATCGTCAGCGTGCTCGGCAGCGTGCTCTATCTCGGCGGCGGCGTGCTCTTCGGCGTCGCGGTCATCCGCGCGCGCGTCCTGCCGCTCTGGACGGGCATCCTCCTGATCGCCGCAGCCGTCGCGTCGCTCTCCGCGGTGGTGATCCCGCACGAGCTCGCCCGCTCCGCGGCGGTGCCGATGGGTGTGGCGCTCGTCGCGCTCGGCGGTGCGCTCTGGTTGCAGCAGCGCACGCGCTCGACGTTCGGCGTCGAGCCCCGGCTCGAGCCGGTCATCGCGTAGCGCCATCGAGGTTGGAGCCCGGTTCGACGGGTTCCAACCTCCACTGCGAAGTGACGGAGGACGGGAACGTGGAAGCACAGTTCGAGATCCGGGTGCAGGGTCACCTGGACGCGCGGTTGGCCGACTGGTTCGATGGCGCCGCCCTCACCGCGAGCGGCGACGGCACCACGCTCCTGTGCGTGTCGGTGGCCGATCAAGCGGCGTTGCAGGGCGCGCTCCGACGGATCGCCGACCTCGGCTTGACGCTCATCTCGGTGAACGCGGCGAAGCCCGCCGCCTGACAGGGCCGGCGATCAGGGCGCGCCGATCGGCGGGCCGTCCAGCACCGTCGGCACGTACTCCAGCAGCTGCAGCCCGCCCTCGAAGGTGCGGCTCTGCACCAGCTCGAGCCGCACATCCGGGTAGCCGTCGAAGATCCGGTCCTGCCCGGTCGCGCCGGTGATCACGGGGAACACCACCACCCGGTACCGGTCCACCAGCCCGGCCTTCAGCAGCGACCGGCACAGCGAGACGCTGCCGAGCGTGCGGAGCGTGCGCTCGCCCTCCTGCTTCATCGCGCGCACGGCCTCGACCGCATCCGTGGTCACGAGCGTCGTGTTCGGCCACTCCGGCGGTCCCAGCGTCGACGAGAACACCACCTTCGGCGCCGCGTCCAGCGCGTCGACGCCCTCCTCTCCCGCCTGCGCGAAGTCCCACATCAGCCGGTAGGTCGTCGCGCCCATGAGGATCGGGTGGTCCTTCTCGGGCGACTCGTCGAGCCATCGCAGGTACTCGGGGCTCTCCATGCCCCACCAGCCCGGCCAGCCCTCCGCGGCGCCGAAGCCGTCGAGCGAGCAGATGAAGTCCACGGTGAGCGGTTGCATGAGCGGTCCTCTCGAGTCGGTGCCGACCGTAGATCGCCGCGCCCGCACCGACAACCCCCGACTCCGGGCCTCGGACTCCGGGCGCCGGATACGATCGGAAGCCCGTCGCCAGGAGGCAAGCCCGTGCCCGCAGCACCGATCGCCCACGCCGAGGATCTCGCCGACCTCGTCGACGCATCCCCCTCGAGCTACCACGCCGCCGCCGAGGTCGCCCGGCGGCTGCAGGACGCCGGCTTCGCCGCACTCGACGAGACGGATGCGTGGCCCGACGCCGCGGGCAGGTACCTGGTGGTGCGCGACGGCGCCGTGATCGCCTGGATCGTGCCGCCGTCGGCGACGGCGACGACGCCGGTGCGCGTCTTCGGCGCCCACAGCGACTCCCCCGGCTTCAAGCTCAAGCCGCAGCCGACGACCGGCCGGCTCGGCTGGTTGCAGGCGGGCGTCGAGGTCTACGGCGGGCCGCTGCTCAACTCGTGGCTCGACCGCGAGCTGCGGCTCGCCGGCCGGCTCGTGCTCGACGACGGCACCAGCGTGCTCGCCGACTCGGGACCGCTGCTGCGGCTGCCGCAGCTCGCGATCCACCTCGACCGCGAGGCGAACGACGGGCTGAAGCTCGACAAGCAGGCGCACACCCAGCCGGTGTGGGGTCTCGGCGCGCCCGAGTCGGCCGACCTGCTCGGCGAGCTCGCGGCATACGCCCGCGTCGATGGCGCGCCCGTCGACCCCGCGCGCATCCGCGGCTTCGACCTCATCACCG
>JBAZPY010000237.1:0-3645 GCA_041645515.1 Agrococcus sp. | reverse complement strand
ACTCGTCGTACGCCGGCATCTTCCAGGTCGTCATCGACGACTGCCGCGCCAACGGCGCCTTCGACCCGACCACGATGGGATCGGTGCCGAACGTCGGTCTCATGGCGCAGAAGGCGGAGGAGTACGGCTCGCACGACAAGACGTTCCGCATGGAGCAGTCCGGTCGCGTCGAGGTCGTCGACGCGACCGGCAATGTGCTCATGGCGCACGACGTCGAGGCGGGCGACATCTGGCGCGCCTGCCAGACGAAGGACGTCGCGGTGCGCGACTGGGTGAAGCTCGCGGTCACGCGCGCTCGCGCATCCGCCACCCCGGCCGTGTTCTGGCTCGACAAGGGCCGCGCGCACGACGCGCAGCTCATCAGGAAGGTCGAGGAGGAGCTCGGCAAGCACGACACCGAGGGGCTGCAGATCACGATCCTCAGCCCGGTCGACGCGACGAAGCACGCGATCGAGCGGATCCGCCAGGGCCTCGACACCATCTCGGTCACCGGCAACGTGCTGCGCGACTACAACACCGATCTCTTCCCCATCCTCGAGCTCGGCACGAGCGCGAAGATGCTGTCGGTCGTGCCGCTGCTGAACGGCGGCGGGCTGTTCGAGACCGGCGCCGGCGGCTCCGCCCCGAAGCACGTGCAGCAGCTCGTCGAGGAGAACCACCTGCGCTGGGACTCGCTCGGCGAGTTCATGGCGCTCGCCGAGTCGTTCCGCCACCTGTCGGGGTCGACCGGCAACGCGCGCGCCGGCGTGCTCGCGGAGACGCTCGACGCGGCGACGGGCACGTTCCTCAACGAGAACAAGTCGCCGTCGCGCAAGGTCGGCGAGATCGACATCCGCGGCAGCCACTTCTGGCTCGCGCGCTACTGGGCCGAGGAGCTCGCCCAGCAGACCGACGACGCCGAGCTGGCCGAGACGTTCGCGCCGGTCGCCGAGGCGCTGGTCTCGCAGACCGAGGCGATCGAGCGCGAGCTGCTCGCCGTGCAGGGCAGCCCGGTCGACCTGGGCGGCTACTACCGCGTCGACGCCGACCTCGCTGACGCGGCGATGCGCCCGAGCGCGAGCCTGAACGCGATCCTGGCGCCGCTGCGCTGACCTGATGGAACGAAGGGCCCGGCTACGGCCGGGCCCTTCGCCGTTCTTCGGGTACAGGGTCGCGGGTGCCCGTCGCGACCATCCGCGATCTGGTACCGGACCCCGGATCAGCGCCCCGGACGGCCCACCGCTCGCCTAGGGCCGGCTCGTCGCGCTCACACCGCTCACCGGCACTCGTACCGGTCTGCGGGTGCCCGCCGCGCCCACCCGCAACTCGGTACCGGTTCGCCGCGGCACCCGCGCGCTCCGGTACCGAAACGCGGGTGCCGGGCGCCGCAACCCACAATCCCGTACCGGCCACGCACGGCCACCAGGCACTCCACCGCTTCCGGACTTCTCGGACCCGCCGCGCGCCGACCGCGTCCGGACCCCTCGGAACTCGCCACGCGCCCTACCGCGTCCCGGCCCCTCGGAGCAAGCCATGCACCCCACCGCCCGGCCCCTCACGGCCCGCCAATCAGCCCAGCGCGCGCACGAACGCCGATCGGGCGGCTACGTCAGGTCGTCGTGCTCCCCCGTCACCCACGCGATGTGGCGCTCGGCGCTGCGCGCCACCGCGGGCGGGCCGTCCTCGATCACCTGCCCGGGGATGTTGCCGTAGATGCGCTTGAACCGCAGCCCTGCCGCCTGGTCGGCGAGACGCCGCACCACGCCGGCCGAGAGCGGGATGTTGTTCGGGTAGGAGCGCATGAAGCCGAGGCTCGCGCGGTCGGGCTTCGGCTGCATCGTGTCGCCGGCGAGCAGCGAGCCCTCGCCGCCGCTGCCGGCCGACCACTCCACCACGCCTGCGCCCGGGAAGTGCCCGCCGAATCGGATGAGCCGCACCCCCGGCAGCGGCTCCACGTCGTCGTCCCACAGCTCGATGCGGTCGTGCGGCCGCGCGATCCACGACGCGTCGCGCGCGTTGACGAGCACGCGCGCATCGAGCGCATCCGCCCACGCGCACTGCACGCCGAACATGTGCGGGTGGCTGGCGGCGACCACCGCGAGCCCGCCCAGCTCGCGCACCTCCTCGATCGCCGCGTCCGTGATCGTGCCGAGCGGGTCCCAGAGGAGGTTGCCCTCATCGGTCTGCACGAGGATCGAGCGCTGCCCGATGCCGACGGCCGGATCCGAGGTGAGCCCCCACGCGCCGGGCTCCTCCTCCACCACGTCGATGCGCATCCCCGCGGCCGCGTGCTCCTCGGTGCTCGCCCAGATCTGGCCGTGGAACGGCACCCACTGCCGCTCGTCGGCGCAGATGCGGCAGGTCTCGGGCAGCGGCTCGGCGGTCTCGACGCCGCAGGTCGCGCAGAGGATCGTCATGCGCCCAGCCTGCACCCTCGGCTGCGCATCGTCGAGGGATGCTGCACGGATGCGGGGCTCCGGCGCATACGCTGACCGCATGAGCGACGCCCACGGCAACGACCTCGGCGCCCCGCGCTTCCAGAGGGGCGCGTTCCGTCGCGTCGCGGATCGCGCGATCGCCGCGCTCGCCCGCCGGGGCCTCTCCCTCGGCGGCGCGGTCGCGCTGACCGTGGTCGGCCGACGCAGTGGCGAGCCGCGCACGCTGCCCGTGACGCCGCTCCAGCTGGACGGTCGCGTGCACCTCGTGGCGCCCTACGGCGTCGTGGGATGGGTCAAGGACCTGCGCGCGGCCGGCGAGGCGACGATCGAGCGCGGCGGCACCCCGGTGCGCGTCCGCGCGACCGAGCTGCCGCCCGAGCAGGCGGCGCCCGTGCTGCGCGAGTACGTGCGCCGCGTGCCGCTCGTGCGGCCCTACGTCGCCGCCGATCCGGACGACGGGACGTCCGCGTTCGCGGCGATCGCCGCACAGCACCCGGTGTTCGCCATCGAGCGCATCGGCTGAGCGCTACTCGGCGTCGGGCGCTGCCTCGTCCTCTTCGGGCTCGAACGTCGAGAGCTCGTCGGTCGTCGTGGCCGCGATCCCATCGGGGTCGGGCGGGATCGTGCCGTCCTCGCCGAGCCCGCCGGGCTTCTGCGTGCCCTCATCCTCGGTGTGCTGCTCGTCCTCGTGCTGGCTCATCGCTGCTCCCTTCGGTGCAGCCACCCTAGCCCTCCACCCCGGGAACGGGTCGAGGGCCTGCGTCCGAGCCGGTGCTCGGGCGCAGGCCCTCGGTCAAGCGCTCGTCAGAGCGACTCGATGACCTCGCGCATCAGGCGAGCGGTCTCGGACGGCGTCTTGCCGACCTTGACGCCTGCGGCCTCGAGGGCCTCCTGCTTCGCCTGAGCCGTGCCCGACGAGCCCGAGACGATGGCGCCGGCGTGGCCCATGGTCTTGCCCTCGGGTGCGGTGAAGCCCGCGACGTAGCCGACGACCGGCTTCGTGACGTGCGCCTTGATGTAGTCGGCCGCCCGCTCCTCGGCGTCGCCGCCGATCTCGCCGATCATGACGATCGCCTTCGTCTCGGGGTCGGCTTCGAACGCCTCGAGCGCGTCGATGTGCGTCGTGCCGATCACCGGGTCGCCACCGATGCCGATGGCGGTCGAGAAGCCGATGTCGCGCAGCTCGAACATCATCTGGTAGGTCAGCGTGCCCGACTTCGAGACCAGG
>JBAZPY010000236.1:0-3651 GCA_041645515.1 Agrococcus sp. | reverse complement strand
CTCCCCGGCACCACGCCGGGCCAGGGTGCGCCGCCGGTCGACCCCGGTCGGGCCGGCCCCCGCCCGGTCGGCCCTCTGCCGGTTGGTGCGGGCGGCGGGCTCAGCGGCGAGCTCGAGCCCTCGAGCACCGCGACGACGCTGACGCTGCGGGCGCAGGTGGACAACGGCGACGGCGGCGGCGCCGCGACCACCGACTGGACGCTCGCGGCGGAGGGTCCGACACCCATCCGCGGCGTCACCGAGTCGTCCGCGATCACCGCGGCGCTCGTGGAGCCGGGCGCGTACGCCCTCTCGGCGGCCGGCGGCCGCGCAGGATACGGCGCACCCCTCTGGAGCTGCCAGGGCGGAGCCCTCGACGGCTCGACGGTGAACGTCGGCCAGGGCGATGCAGTCGTCTGCACGGCGACGCATGACGACGACGCGGTCGACCTCGAGCTCACGCTCGACGACGGCGACGCGATGGCTCCCAATGGGGGCAGCTTCGACATGACCGTGGCGGTGCGCAACGTGGGCGGGCGCGACGTCGACCTCGACGAGCCGGTGACCGTGACGGCGTCGCTGCCCGCCGGCGCCACGCTCATGGACAGGGGCGGCTGCACCGCCGACGGGCCGACCGTCACCTGCGGCATCGCGCCGATGCTGCTCGTGGCCGGTGGGACCGCGCTCATCGCCATGACGGTCCGCTTCGCGGACGATGCGCCCCCCGGTGGCTACGACACGCTCGCGGTCGTGACCACGGCCGACGACGACCCGGAAGCCGTGTCGTGCGAGAGCCCGTCGAACAGCGTCGACTGCGAGCGCAGCGAGCTGCGCTACCCCACGCTCACGCTCGTGCAGGGGGTGACGAACGACGACGGCGGAGAGGCCGCGCTCGCCGACTTCGCGCTCAGCGCCCAGGGTCCCGTCGGCATCGCTGGGACGTCCGGCTCCCCGGCCGTGACCGGGGCATCGGTGCCGGCCGGCGCCTACCGGATCGCGGCTGCGGAGATCGCGGGCTACGTCTCCGGCAGCTGGGTCTGCCTCGGTGGCGAGCTCACCGGTGCGACCCTCACGATCAGCGGCATCACCGACGTGACCTGCAGCATCCGAGCCGACGATCAGCCGGTCGACCTCCGGCTCACGACCGACCGTCGCGACGAGGTCGTGGGCGCGGGCGGCGAGGCTCGCTTCACGCTCACGGTGACGAACGCGGGCGCCCGCAGCCTCGACGCCGATGAGCGCGCCACCGTCACCGCCGTGCTGCCCAGCGGGCTCGGCTTCGTCACGAGCGGGCACCCGTGCTCGGCCACCGGCCCGACGGTCACGTGCATCATCGCCGCCTCGGCGTTGCCCGCCGGCGCCTCGGTCGCGATCGAGATCGTGGTCGCGATCCCGCCAGGGCTCGCGACGGGCACGTACCGCACCGCGGCGGCGGTCACGACGGAGGACGATCCAGGGCCGGCGCCGGGCGGCTGCGAGCGCCCGTCGAACAACATCGCGTGCCCGGAGACGGCCGTGGGCAGGGGGATCGTCGCGGCCGAGAAGTCGGTGTGGGAGCAGGTCAGCGGCGGCTGGCTGACGTCCGACGGTGCCGTCGGCTTCGGGGACCTGGTGCAGTTCCGCATCGTCGTGCGTGCCGGGGGGGATGCGCCGAGCACCGGCGTCGGCATCGTCGACCAGCTGCCGCGCGGCCTGCTCGCCGACGGCGCGGCCACCTGCTCGGTGCCGTGCAGGGCCGAGCTCGACGCCGAGACCGGCACGCACCGGGTCGCGATCGGCACGATGCAGCCCGGCGCGGTCGTCACCGTCACGATCGCGGCCAGGGTGCCGGGAGTGCCGTCGCAGGCCGACGGCACCGTCGTGCGCGTGGCCTTCGACAGCGTGGCGGCGCTCTCGAGCGACAGCCTCGAGAGCGCGTCCACCAACGTCGTGACGGTGCGCGCCAGCCACGCGCTGCCGCCGCGCGGGCGCACGGGCGGCGAGATCCCGATCGGCGGCATCAGCCTCGCGCTCGCGCTGCTCGTCGCCGGTGGACTGCTGCTCGTCCGCTCCCGCGAGCTGAGCGCCCGCTGACCGAGACCCCGGGCCCCCGCCTGTCGTGACCAGGCGGGGGTCCGGCCTGTCCGAGCGGGACGTCGCGTGGCAGGGTGGAGCCATGACTCGCGAGCTCCACATCACCGGCGACGACGAGGCCGACCGACTGCTGTCGGAGGACGACTTCGCGCTGCTGACGGGCATGCTGCTCGACCAGCAGGTGCCGATGGAGACGGCGTTCGCCGGGCCCGCCAAGCTGCGCGACCGGCTCGGGCGGCTCGACGCCTCCGAGATCGCGCGCATGGATCCGGATGCGTTCCAGGCCGCCTTCGCCGAGAAGCCGGCCGTGCACCGCTTCCCCGGCTCGATGGCGAAGCGCGTGCAGCAGCTCGCGGCTGTGGTCGCGGAGGAGTGGGGTGGCGACGCGGGCGCCATCTGGCGCAGGGGCGAGCCCGACGGCGCGGAGGTGCTGCGCCGCCTGCAGGCGCTGCCGGGCTTCGGCGAGCAGAAGGCCCGCATCTTCCTCGCCCTGCTCGGCAAGCGCGCGGGCTTCGACGGCACCGGGTGGCGGGATGCGTCGGTCCCGTACGGCGAGGAGGGCTCGAAGCGCTCGGTGGCCGACATCGTCGACCAGGAGTCGCTCGCCGAGGTGCGGAAGGCGAAGCAGGCGGCGAAGGCCGCGGCGAAGCAGGGTTAGCCGGCGACCACGATGCGCGCGCTGATCCAGGATCGGTACGGCCCGGCCGGCGTCGTGCGCCTCGGCGAGCGGCCGGTGCCCGAGCCGGGCGAGGGGGAGGTGCTCGTGCGCGTCCGCGCAGCGTCCCTCAACGGCTCCGATCGGGAGAACCTCGTCGGGCGCCCCTCCTATGCACGCATGGGCGGGCTGCGTCGGCCCCGGCATCCGGTGCCGGGCTCCGATGTGGCGGGAGTCGTCGTGTCGCTGGGGAGCGGCGTCACGGGGCTCGCACCGGGCGACGAGGTGTTCGGCGAGCTGCGAGGCTACCGGGGCGCGCTGGCGGAGCAGGCCGTGACGAGGGCAGGCATGCTCGCGCTGAAGCCCGCGGCGCTCACGTTCGCGCAGGCGGCGGCGATCCCGCAGGCCGGCTGCATCGCGCTGCGCGCCACTGCGGGGCTTCGAGCGGGGGACCGGCTGCTGGTCAACGGCGCGGGCGGCTCCGGCGGTGCGCTCGTGCTCGCGCTCGCGAGACACCTCGGCGTGCACACGATCGGGGTGGACCGCCGCGACAAGGCCGAGCACATGCTGCGCGTCGGGGCGCACGAGACCATCGACTGCGATGCGCACGACTGGGCCGACGACCGCGACAGCTACGACCGCGTTGTCGATCTTGTGGGGCGCCGCGCGCCGCACCGGGTGCAGCGGGCGCTGCGCCGGGGAGGCGCATACCTCGTGGTGGGCGGGCGCACGCGGGTCCTGCTCGCGACCGCCATCACCGGCCCGCTGCTCGGCCGGGTCACCGGCAAGCGCGCGGGAGTGCTGATCGTGCCGCAGTCGCGCGCGCTGCTCGAGGAGGTCGCCGGCATCCTCACGGCCGACGACGTGGAGCGTGCGATCGAGCGGATCTACCCGTTCGACGAGGCACCGGCGGCGCTCGCTCGCCTCGCCGCGGGCGACTCGTG
>JBAZPY010000235.1:0-3664 GCA_041645515.1 Agrococcus sp. | reverse complement strand
GCCGGTGACGCGGCCGCGCCGGGCGAGCGCCATCGCCGCACGGATCGCGAGGTTGTCGGCGCCGGTCGAGAGGTGCTCGTGCGGGACGGGGCCGGAGAAGCGCACCGAGAAGTCATCGGCCTCGGTAGCCTCGACCAGCTCGTGGAGGCTCACGGCCTGGTAGGCGGTGGCGACGTCGTGGTAGCCGTCGTCCTGCAGCGCGCCCACACCCAGGTGCACGTTGATCTTGCCGGGCGCCTTGGCGCGCACCGTGCTCCTCCGACTGCCCTGCGCCACGGCATCCAACCTAGTGCGCGACCGTCGGCTTCCCTGACGCTTCCCCGACAGGCTCCCGGGGGGGTAGCCTCACTGCCAGGGCGCTGCCGAGAAGGAGTCGCACGGGCGCCCCGCGTCCTTCACGCAGGAGGTGTTCGCCTGCTTCGGGTGCTCGACCAAGGCGGGCGGCGAGCGGGTGGAGCATCCGCGCCACTGTGCGTGCTGGAGCCCGACGAGCGCCTCGCGCTGCTCGCGGAGGGCGACGGGCTGAGCCCGTCAGCCTGCGACGGCGGCGAAGATCGCGTCGATCTCCGCCTTCGCGGCCCGCATGGCCGATGCGTCCGGCAGTCGCTCGATCGTGAGGTTGATGGGGGTGCCGGTGCGGTTCGGCTGCTGCGCGGCCGCGGCGAGGCGCGTGCCGTCGCCGAGCCGCCACCGCACCACGGGCTGCGCGGCGGCGAGGTTCCCGCCGTGCGGCGGCCCGAAGCGGCGCTGGGTCTCGGCACGCACGGCCGCGAGCGCGGCGAGCCGCTCCCCGGGGACCGTGCGGGTCCTCGAGACCGAGAACGTGCCGTCGGCCTGCTGGCCGGGCAGCCTGCCCTTCCGGTCCTGCTCGAAGTCGACCGTTATGCCCTGCGACCACCACGGCTCGACGCCGTGCTCGGTGACGAGCCAGTCGGCGATCTGCCGGTGGGTCCAGTCGAGCGCCCCTGCGGCCTCGAGCAGGTCGCGCCACTCGTCGTGCGTGCGGCCGGTCGCGGCGCGCATCGCCTCCGGGCCCATGTTGCGATCGATGCGGTCGACCATCAGTGCTCCTGCGGCGAAGCGGAGGCGACGGACGCCTCGGGCGCCGCCTCGGCGATGCGGATGAAGTCGGCGAGCTCGAGCGCCTCGCCCCGCAGCGTCGGCTCGACGCCGGCGCGCTCGAGCACCTCGGTGGCTGCGGCCGACGAGCCGAAGACGCCCGAGAGCGCCTGGCGCAGCATCTTGCGCCGCTGCCCGAAGGCGCCATCGATCACACGGAACGTGCGGCGGCGGAGCGACTCGTCGCCCCGCTGGGACCCGCGCCGGAAGCCGACGAGGACGCTGTCGACGTTCGGCACCGGCCAGAAGATCTGGCGCGACACGTCGCCCTCGAGCGCCCACTGCCCCCACCACGCGACCTTCGCGCTCGGCGACCCGTACACCTTGGATCCGGGCGGCGCGGCCAGCCGGTACCCGACCTCGGACTGCACCATCACGAGCGCGCGGTCGATCGTGGGGAAGCGCTCGAGCAGGTGGATGAGCACGGGCACCGAGACGTTGTAGGGCAGGTTCGCGACGATCGCCTGCGGCGCGAACGGCAGCGACTCGATCGTGAGCGCGTCGTGGTGCACGACCTCGAGCCGCGCATCCGGCTGCTTGCGCTCGACGGTCCGCGGCAGCAGCTCGGCGAGCCGCGGATCGATCTCGACTGCGGCGACCCGCGCGCCCGCCTCCGTGAGGCCCAGCGTCAGCGACCCGAGCCCAGGCCCGACCTCGACGACGTCGCGGCCGGCGACATCCGCGATCTTCACGATGCGCCGCACGGTGTTCGCGTCGACGACGAAGTTCTGCCCCCAGCGCTTCGTCGGCGTCAGGTCGAGCTTCACCGCGAGGGCGCGGATCTCGGTGGGGCCGAGCAGCGCCTCGGCGCTCCGGCCGGGTCGCGCCTCGCCGGCCTGGCTGTCGATGCTCACGCGTCGAGCCTATGCCGAGGGCGCCGCGAGCGCGCGCCCAGCGACCTGGGGCAGGATGCGGTGACGGAGCAGTCCGGAACGTGACCGAATCGTGATCGCACGGGCGTGACCTCGACCGGAGACTGGACACGTCAGAGCGTGCGGGGAGGAGCCTCGCGAGAGAGGAGCCGGCCGTGCGCCGATCCGAGAGCCGTCCGCTCACCATCCCTGCCCTCCGACCCGGCGCCCTGTCCTGGCGGATGCTCGCCGCCGTCGCGCTCACCGGCGCGGCCACGTTGCTGGCCGCGTGCGCCTCGCCCGGCACCTCGCCGACCGCCGCGCCGCCGCAGCCGAGCTCGACCGGCGCCGCGGGCGACGCTCCGGTGGAGATCACCGACGAGCCGCTGCAGGCCGAGGGGCTCTTCGAGGCCGTGAGCGACGACGGCTACGCCGTGCGCTGGGTGCTGGCCGGCGAATCCGTCGCCGTCGTGATCGGCGGCTCGGGCGGCGGCGGCGGCTGCATCCCGCAGCCGCACGCGGCCGAGCTCGACGAGGCGACCGGTTCGGTCGTCGTGCGCTTCGACCCGCCAGACCCCGCGGTGATGTGCACCGCCGACTTCACGCTGCACGGGTGGGAGCTCGGGCTGCCCGCGCCGGTCGACCCGAACGCGACCCTGCAGGTGCAGCTCGTCAACCTGCGCGGCGAGGACGAGACCGCGGAGGTCGAGATCGGCCCCGACGACATCTTCGTGAGCGGGCCGACGGCGGATCCCCAGCCGTCGCTCATCCCCGACCCGCCGACCGATGGCACCGGCGCGACGCCCACGCCCATCCCCGAGGCGCAGCTGCCGGAGCCCGACCCGATGGTCCAGGACGCGTACGCGCGCTGGATCGAGCCGGGGCGGCGGCTCGCGGTGCTGCTCGGCGGCTCCGGCGCCAACCAGTGCGTGCCGACGCCGATCGCCGCCAAGACCGTCGGACTCGCCGGCATCCAGGTGGCGTTCGAGTTCCCGAGCGGCGACATGGACTGCTCCGCGGACTACCAGCTGTACGGCTGGGAGTTCGAGCTTGCGGAGCCTGTCTCCGGCACCCTGCCCGTCGAGGTCACGGTCACGGGCGCGACCGCCGCCGACAGCTCGATCGTGCTGACGCTGGGGCCGGACGACCTGCTCGAGAGCCGATAGGCAGCGTCAGTCCCAGCTGCCGTAGGCGCGCAGCGTGTTCTCCGCCGTCTCCGCCGCGAGCTGATCGGCATCGGCGCCGAGACGCTCGGCCATGGAGCGCACGGTGAGCGGCGTGAGGTAGGGGCTGTTCGGCCTGCCCCGGTGCGGGGCCGGTGTGAGGAACGGCGCGTCGGTCTCGACGAGGATCCGGCTGCGGTCGGCGACCGCGAGCGCCGCGTGCAGGTTCTTCGCGTTCGAGAACGTGACGGTGCCGGCGAACGACAGGTACCAGCCGTGCTCGGCCGCGACGCGGGCGAGGTGCTCGTCGCCGGAGAAGCAGTGGAAGACCGTCGTCTCCGGCGCGCCGACCCGCAGCAGCGTCTGCACCACCGCGTCGTGCGCGTCGCGGTCGTGGATCTGCAGCGCGATGCCGTGCCGCTTCGCGATCTCGATGTGCGCCTCGAACGACTCGAACTGCGCCCGGCGGCCGTCGTCGCCGGTGCGGAAGAAGTCGAGGCCCGTCTCGCCCACCGCCCGGACCCGCGGCTG
>JBAZPY010000234.1:0-3668 GCA_041645515.1 Agrococcus sp. | reverse complement strand
CCCGTGCACATACAAGACGGGAGCCTGAACCATGCTGCACCTCGTAGAAGCCGATTGTCCCGCGAGCGAAGACGATGTGCTGCGCGCGATGTTCGCGGCGCGCAAAGACGTCTTTGTCGACCTGCTGGGCTGGGACGTCCCGGTCCTGGGCGGGCAGTTCGAAATCGACCAGTTCGACGACGAACACGCAAATTATCTCGTCGTGACCGACCCCGGCGGCGGGCATCGCGCCTCGGCGCGGCTGCTGCCGACGACGCGGCCGCATATCCTCGCCGATCTCTATGCGCCGCTCTGCGACGGCAAAGTGCCGCGAGGGCCGGGCATCGTCGAGGTGACGCGCTTCTGCCTCGACCGCCATATCGACGCGCGGGCGCGGCGCGCGGCGCGTGACCAGCTCGTGCTGGCGATCGCGGAGTTCGGGCTCGCCGAGGGCATCAGCCTCTACACCGGCGTTGCCGAGGTCGGGTGGCTCGAGCAGATCCTCGCGTTCGGCTGGCGCGCCTATCCGCTCGGCACGCCGCAGCGGATAGGCGGCATGCGCCTTGGCGCGCTCGCGATCGAGATCGACCGCGACACGCCGCAATTGCTCGCCGATGCCGGGATCGGCGCGGCGGCGACCCGCACCCGGGAGCCGCACCATGCGCTCTGAAACCCTCGCGTCGGCGGCAGCGAGCCTCGATCGATGGTCGGCCAACCTTGTTCGCGACGGCTATTGCATCATCCCTGACGCGATGCCTGAAGCCGAGGCAAACCGGCTCGACGAGGCGCTGCGCGCCGATTTCGAGACGACGCCCTTTTGCGAAGGCGGCTTTTATGGCGAACGGACCAGGCGTTTCGGCCGTCTGCTGGCGCGCTCCCCGCTTGCCGCGCGCTTCGTTGCCCACCCGCTCATTCTCGGCATTGCCGAGGCGGTCCTGGGACCATGGTGCGACCGCATCCAGCTCAACCTCACGCAGGCGATTGCGCTGCACCCCGGCGCGCTGCCGCAGCTTCCGCACCGCGACCAGGACATGTGGCGCGGCGCGATCGGCGAAACCGAATATCTCGTCAATGTGATGTGGCCGTTCACCGACTATCGCGCCGACAATGGCGCGACGCTCGTCTGGCCGAAAAGCCATGGCGCGGCCGCGCTCGCGCCCGAGCCCACATGCGATCCCGTCGTCGCCGAAATGTCGCCCGGGTCGGCGCTGCTCTTTCTCGGCTCGACGCTCCACGGCGCGGGAGGCAACATAAGCAACGACATCCGCCGCGGCATGATCGTGAGCTACTGTCTCGGCTGGCTCAAGCCCTATGAAAACCAGTGGCTCGCCTATCCGCCGCAAGTCGCGCGCCATTTCGATCCCGAGCTCGCGGCGCTCGTCGGCTATCGCCAGCACCGTCCCAACCTCGGCAATTTCGAGGGGCAATGCCCGTCGATCCTGCTCGGCGACCAGCTTCCCGAACGGATCGGCGCGATCGACGCACTGCGGCCCGACCAGCAGCAATTGGTCGAAGCCTATGTCGCCGGCCAGCGGGCCTCGCCGTGATGCGCCCTTCATGAACGCGGGGGTGACCTCCGAGCGCGTCTACGACGCGCTCAAGGCGCGCCTGCTCGGCGGCGGCGTCCTGCCCGGCGAACGGCTCGAGCCCAAGAAGCTCGCGAGCCTGCTCGCCAGCAGCGTGACCCCGGTCCGCGACGCGCTGCATCGCCTCGCGGGCGAACAGATCGTCGAGATGCGCGCGGCCGAAGGATTCCAGTACCCACTCGTCACCGAGCCGGGCCTGCGCGATCTCCTTGGCTGGAACCACGCGCTGCTTCGCCTCGCGGTGCGACGCTGGCCCGCGGGCACGCCTGCGCCGCACGAAACGGTGCCGGACGGCAACGACGCCGACAGCGCCCGCGCGCTCTTTGGTGCGATCGCCGCGCGGTCGGGCTCGGCCGAACTCATGCGCCAGGTCGAGGCGGCGAGCGACCGGCTCGCGGCCGCGCGCGTCGCCGAGCATCGCGTGATGCCCGGAATCGCCGACGAACTCGCCGACCTGTGGACGGCGATCGCCGGCGGCGAGGCGCGACCCGTCGCGCGCCGTGTCGCCGCCTATCACCGGCGGCGCCTGTCGCGCATCCCGGCGATCGTCGAGGCGATATACCGCCACGGCTGACGCGACCGCGCTTGGAGCGGCTATATTCGGCAAATATTCCGCGTATAAATTTCGGATAGCCGCCCGGCCTTCCTACTCTTCTCGCTGCCGCAATCTCGCGGCAGCAAGGAGAAGTCTCATGGATCGTGAACATGAAGAACTGATCGATCTCGGCGCGGCGAGCGTCGAGACGCTCGGACCGCCCGACATCGGGGTCGAGCTCAGCGCCTTCACGCGCCCCCTCGGCATCAGCGACGAAGACTGATGCAGGCGGCGGGCGGGTCGCCGACCCGCCCGCCAAGGCGCGCGCGGCCGCATGACCAATATTCGCCTCCGTCCCGGTATCGCGCACCGCGGTTTCCGCGATTGCGCGATCATTCTAGATGTCGACCGCGATCGCTATTGGCAGGTGTCTGGCCACGTCGCGCGGCTGCTCGACCGGCTCGCGCAGGGCGAGGCAGGCGCGCTGACGCCCGCCGATCGCGCCTGCCTCGATAATCTCGGGCTCGTCGAAAGCACCGGCGGCGACGTCCCGTCGCCTTCCGGCATTTCGCTCCCCGCCCCTGCTGCGAGCGCCCTCGAGGTAGAGGTGCCGACAGGGCGCTTCGGGCTTGCCGAGGCGATCGAAGTCGCTTGGCTCGCGGTGGCCGCGCGCCGCCGAATCCGGCGCCGTTCCTTGCGCTCAGTCCTTGCTGCGGTCGACGGGTGGCGCGATGACGAAAGGCGGGATGCACAAGCCGACGTGGCGGCGCTCGCGCGCCGCTTCGCGCGCTATCGCCGTCTCGTGCCGATCGCTCCGCTCTGCCTCCCCGACACGATCGCGTTCCTGCGCTTCGCGGCGCGCCGCGGCTGTTTTCCGCGGCTCGTTTTCGGGGTCGAGGCGTGGCCGTTCGCCGCGCATTGCTGGGCGCAAGCCGACGATATCGTGCTGACCGACGCGCTGCATCACGTGCGCTCCTTTTCGCCGATCCTGGTGCTGTGAACCCGCCGGCCTTCCTCGCGATCTACGATCCGCGGCGGTCGGATGCCGCCACCGCCTGGCGGCAGCGCGCCCGGCACCGAACGGTGCTGGTTCCAATTGTCGACACGGCGGCGCTCGCCATCTTCGTGTCGCCCGGCACCGCCTGGCTTCCGCTGGCGCCGACGGGCGCGGTCATCGGCAAGCTTTTCGGGTCGGGGAGCGCGACGCGCGTCGAGCAGCTTCCCGGCGCCGCGCTCGCGGCGCACAGCACGTTCGCCGAACGCTATTGGGGCGATTATGTCGTGATCGCGAGCGATGCGGGCGGCGCCCGGCTGGCCACTTTTCGCGCGCCTTCGGGCGGTGCCCATGTCTTTCGCACGCGGGTCGGCGAGGTCCTGTTCCTCGCTTCACATCTCGAACTCCTCCGCGACCTCGAAATCGTCGCGCCTGCGATCGACTGGGACTTCGTGGCGCACCACCTTGCCTTCTCGCACCTGCACGCGCGCGCGACGGGGATCGCAGGGATCTCCGAGATCGTGCCGGGCGAGATGGTGATCGACTCGGGCGCCGAAAACGAACGGCACATCCT
>JBAZPY010000233.1:0-3672 GCA_041645515.1 Agrococcus sp. | reverse complement strand
GAGGCGCGCGAGGACGGTGTAACGCGGGGCATGACCGTCTCCGTCGCGAGGCGTCTGTCGTCGCACGCCACGTTTCTCCCGCCCGACTGGGGGCTCTTCCGGCGCGCGTCGTCCGCCATCTTCGGAGTGCTGCGGCGGTACAGCCCGGTCGTCGAGTCGGCATCGCTCGACGAGGGGTACGTCGATTACACCGGCTGCGACCGCCTCTTCGGGCCGGCGCTCGATGCAGGGCGGCGGATCAAGGACGAGATCGCGCGCGAGACGGGGCTCGCGGTGTCGCTCGGGGTCGCCTCGAACAAGCTCGTGAGCCACGTCGCCTCGCGCTCGGCGAAGTGCGCGAACCTCGTCGACGTGTACGCGGGCTACGAGCGGTCGTTCGTCGCGCCCGTGCCGGTCGCGCGATTTCCGCTCGTCGGCGAGAAGCGGGCGCCGCGCTCTGCGAGCTCGGCGTCGCGCGCGTCGGGGACGTGCTTCTTTTCACCGAGGAGATCTTCGCCTTCTGCTTCGGCTCGTGGGGGAGGCGCCTCTACCGGGGAGCGCTCGGCGAGGATACGGCGCCCGTGCGGACGCGCCCCGGGATCGACGAGCGGTTCACCGTGGAGGAGATCCTCGATCCGGACCGGGTCGAGTACCGTTTCCTCGAGGGCGTGCTCTACCGTCTCGCCGAGCGTCTCGGCGAGAAGCTCCGCGCCGAGCGGTCGCTCGCGGGCGCCGTCGGTCTCGAGGTGCGCTACGCGGACGGCCTCGCGGCGAAGGGAACGGGAAGGCCGGGGACGTGGGGGGCGGACGGCGCCGACAGCGGCGGTGGGAGGGCGGAGGCGCCTGCGGCGTCGGATGCGCCCGCATCGGACGACCTCTCCATCTATGAGGCCGCGCGGGAGATCTTCGCGCGCGTCTATGCGAGACGCGTGCGGGTGCGGAGCCTCGTCCTCTCGGCGGGGCGGATCACGCCCGCGCCGCTCCAGCTCGAGCTCTTCGCGGGAGATCGCGAGGCGGCCGTCGAGCGGAGGGGGAAGCTCTACGCCGCGCTCGACCGTCTGCGCGCCGCGTATCCGGGGCGCGCCGCGCCGGCATTCGGAAGGGTCCTCGCGTGAGCACCAGGCCCGTCGGCCGGAGGTTCCCCGTGAGCTTCGTTCATCTCCGCGTACATTCGAACTTCTCAATGCTGGCGGGCACGCGGCCGGTCGAGGATCTCGCGCGGGCGGCGGCCGCCGCGGGGATGCCGGCCCTCGCCCTCACCGACACGGACGGTATGTACGCCGTCGTGCCGTTCGAGAGAGCGTGCGGGGAAGCGGGCATCCGAGCGATCCACGGGGTGGAGCTCACGGGGGCGCTCGATGCGCCCGGTGACTCCCGCGCCGCGCGCGGGACGCAAAAAAGCGCCCCCGGGGACCGCTCCTTCGGGCGCGTCACGCTCCTCGCCCGGACGCGCGAGGGTTACGGCGAGCTCTGCCGTCTCGTCACGAGGCGGCGGCTCGACGCGGACTTCTCGCTCGGCGCGGCGCTCGATTCTCTCTCCGGGAATGTTTACGTCCTCGCCGATTACGAGCGGGTTCTCGCGCGGCTCCGCGGCCGCGCGAACGCGTTCGCGGCGCTCCCGACGGCGATCGGGCGCGAGTGGACCACGAGGCGCTGGCGGCTGCGTCGCGAGGCGGCGCGCCTCGATCTGCGCACCGTCGCCGCGGGGGAGGTCTATTTTCTCGAACCTCGCGAGCACTTCGTGCACCGCGTCCTCACGGCTATCCGAACGCGCACGACGGTCGGCACGCTGCCCCCGGGCGCCGCGGTCCCGCCCGAGGCGTTTTTCCGTTCGCCCGCGGATGTCGAGCGCGCCTTTCACGACGATCGCGCGTCGCTCGACGCTGCGTTGGAGATAGCGGAGAGCTGCCGCTTCGACCTCGATCTCCATTCGCTCAAGCTTCCGCGTTTTGCGCTCGCGGCGGGGGAGGAGCCGTTCGCGGAGCTTCGCCGCCTCGCGCTGCGGGGGCTTAAAGAGCGCATGGGGGAGAGCGAATGCGTCGCGGCGGAGGCAACGCTCGAACGCGAGCTCGAGGTCGTCCGCGCGAAGGGGCTCGCCGATTACTTTCTCATCTGCTGGGACATCGTCCGATTCGCGCGGAGCCGCGGGATGCGCTCGGTGGGGCGCGGCTCCGCCGGGAACAGCCTCATCTCGTATGCCCTCAAGATCACGCACGTGAATCCGCTGAGGCACAACCTCTTCTTCGAGCGATTCCTCAACCCCGAGCGCACGCACCTTCCCGACTTCGACATCGATTTCGGCACGGACGACCGCGAGGAGGTGCTCCGCTACATTTTCCGGCGCTACGGCGCGGAGCGCGTCGCGATGATCGGCACCTACTCGACGCTCAAGGCACGCGCGGCGATCCGCGAGATCGCGAAGGCGCTCGGCATTCCCGAGGGGGAGGTGGATCCGTTCATCAAGCGGCTGCCGTACTTTTCGTCGGTCGACCGGCTCGAGGAGAAATGCGCGATCTCGCTGGCCGCGGGCGACATTCCCTTCGACCGCGAGCCGCTTCGCACAATTCTCAAGCTCGCCGTGCGCATCGGGGAATTCCCGCGGCACATGGCGACGCATCCGTGCGGGCTCGTCATCTGCCCCGAGCCGATCACGAACTTCATCCCGCTCCAGCGCGGCGACAAGGGCTACGAGATCACGCAGTGGTCGATGCACGAGGTAGAGGTGGCGGGGCTCCTCAAGGTCGACATCATCGGACAGAAGGGGCTCGCCGTCATCGGGGAGGCGGCCGCGATGGCCGCGGAGAACGAAGGCCGGCCGCTCCATCCCGACACGATCGATTATCTCGGCGACCCGGCCTCGCGCGAGGCGCTGCGTGCGGGGCGCACGGAAGGCTGCTTCTACATTGAGTCCCCCGCCATGGTCCAGCTCATACGCCAGGCGAAGTGCGACGATTTCGAGGTGCTCACGGCGCTCTCGTCGATCATACGTCCGGGTGTTTCGAGCTATGGCGGCAAGCGCCAGTATCTCCACCGGCACCTCGGGCTCGAACCGGTCACGCTCATTCACCCCGCGCTCGAGCCCGTGCTTCACGACACGTGCGGCTGCCTCATATACCAGGAGCAGGTGATCCGCATCGCCGTCGTCGTCGCCGGGATGAGCCTCGGCGAGGCGGACGGGCTCAGGCGCTGCATGTCGTTCAAGAACGTCGCCGACGAGACGATGGCGGGTTACCGCGCGTCGTTCATGCGCGGGGCGCTCGCGCGCGGGATCGGCGAGGAGACGGCAGGGGAGATATTCCGGCAGATCGCGTCGTTCGCGGGATACGCTTTCTGCAAGGCGCACTCGGCCTCATTCGCCCTCGAGTCGTTCGAGAGCGTCTACTGGAAGACGCACTATCCGGCCGAGTTCATGGCGGCGGTCCTCTCGAACGGCGGCGGGTACTACTCGCAAAGCGAGTATCTCGAGGAGGCGCGGCGCATGGGGCTCGAGATACTTCCGCCGTGCGTGAACGAGAGCAGGGTGCGGCACCACGGGCGCGGACGCGCGCTCCGCGTCGGGCTCATGCAGGTGAAGGGGCTCAGCGCCGAGACCGCGGATCGCGTCGTTGCGGGGCGGCCGTACGGTGCACTTGCGGAATTTCTGGAGAAGGTGCCGGCCTCGCGCAACGAGGTCGAGACGCTCGTACGATGCGG
>JBAZPY010000232.1:0-3689 GCA_041645515.1 Agrococcus sp. | reverse complement strand
CGGCCGAGCCCGCGCTCGTGGCCGCCTGACGCATCCGCACGGCGCATCCGCACGACGCAGCTCCCCGAGGCCTCGCGGCCTCGGGGAGCTCGTGCGTGGGGCGAACCGGCCGGCCGATACGCCGGGTTCTGTCGTGGACGGTCATCTCTCTACGGGATGCATTGCTGCAGCCCTCTAGCGACCTACCCGCGGATGGGACGAGCAGCCCCGTGATCCGCTGTCTGGTCTTGCTCCGGGCGAGGTTTGCCTAGCCGCCGCGCTCGCACGCGACGCTGGTGGGCTCTTGCCCCACCGTTTCACTCCTGGCCGGCCCTGGTCTTGCGACCCTGACCGGTGGACCTGCTCTCTGTTGCACTTTCTCGCGGGTTGCCCCGGGTGGACGTTATCCACCGCCCTGCTCTGCGGAGCCCGGACGTTCCTCGGCACGATGCCCGAAGGGCCTCGCGACGCGACCGCCTGGCCGACCGGCTCGCGCCCCCAGGGTACCGCGGCGGCGCGGCAAGCAGCTGCTAGAGGCCGCTCTCCTCCGTGCGCACCAGGATCGCCGACGAGTTCGGGTCGAGGATCACGTCGTCGTCCGCGGCCTGCCGGATCTGGTGCATCTCGGCGGCGTTGAGCTCGACGCCCGACGCGGCGGAGGTGCGGTGCTGCAGCAGCGTCGCGCCGATGCCGTAGCGCTCGCGCTGCCGATCGTAGAGGGCGAGCAGGTCCGCGGGCACCGCCTTGATGCGGTCCGCGCGCTCGGCTCGGGCCTCGGCGAGCTCGCGCTCGAGCCCCGCGGCGACCTCGGCGCGCTCGGCGGCGAGCCGGTCGCGCTCCTCGCGAGCCTGGGCGACCTCCGCGCGAGCGGCGGCGAGCGCCGCGGCGGCGTCCTCCTGCACCTGCATCGCCTCGAGCTCGAGGTCCTCGAGCGTGCTGCGGCGACGCTCCAGCGTCTCGATCTCGTGCTCGGTCGCGGTCGCGGTCTTCGCGTCCTTCACGACCTGCAGGCGCTCCCGGTCGCGCGCGAGCCGCGCCTCCACCGTCTTCACGTCGCTCTCGATGCGCGCGACCTCCGCGCTCGCGTCGTCGTGGGCGCCGAGCCGCTCGAGCACCGCGCGGTCGAGCGTCGCGAGCAGGGCGTCGAGCTCGTCGATCCGCTTGGTCTGCGGCAGCGCCTTCGCCTTCGCCTGCAGCCGCACGATGCGGGTGTCCACGTCCTGGAGCGTCAGCAGCCGTCGCTGATCGCCGTTCGTCGCCTTCAGTGCCATGCCTGCTCCTCCTGCGGGACCGCGAAGTCCCATGGGTCCGTCCGGATCTCGCTCACGAGCACCTCGACGCCCGGCAGCGCGGCGCGCAGCTCCTCGGCCGCGGGCCGCAGCCACAGCGACTCGCTCGCCCAGTGCGACACGTCGACGAGCGCGGGGCCCTCGCCTGCCGCGTGGCGCTCGCGCGCGTCGGAGGCGGGGTGGTGGCGGAGGTCGCTCGTGATGTAGACGTCGGCGCCCGCCACGGCGCGCTCGCGCAGCAGCGAGTCGCCCGCGCCGCCGCAGATCGCGACGCGCCGCACCTGCTTGGTGGGGTCGCCTGCGGCGCGGAGGCCTCCGGCGACGGCGGGCAGCAGCGTTGCGAGCGTGCGCACGAGGTCGCCGAGCGCGACGGGCTCCGGCAGGTCGCCGACCCGGCCGAGGCCGAGCGCCTCGTCGACGCGGTTGACGACGATGGGCCTCGCGTCGGTCAGGCCGAGCATCGTCGCGAGCGCTCCGCTCGTGCCCCGGTCGACCGCATCCGCGTTCGTGTGGGCGGCGAGCAGCGCGATGCGCTCTCGCACGAGCCGGGTGATGACGCGACCGGCGGGAGTGGTGGCGGCGACGCTCGTCGCGCCGCGCAGCAGCAGCGGGTGGTGCACGAGCAGCAGGCCGGCGCCGCGCTCGACGGCCTCCGCCGCGGTCGTCTCGACCGCGTCGACGGCCAGCAGCACGCGGGCGACGGCGTCGGCGGGATCGCCCGCGATGAGCCCCACGGCATCCCAGTCCTCGGCGGTCGCAGCCGGCCAGAGCGACTCGACCGCGCGCTGGACCTCCGCGACGCTCGTCATGCGCCCCATCCTACGGACGCGCGCGCGGCTGCCGTGCCGCTCCCGCGGCCGCGCGCATCAGCGCGGCGGCATCCGCAGCGCGCCGTCCATGCGGATCGTCTCGCCGTTGAGGTAGTCGTGCTCGACGACCGCGACCACGAGCTGGGCGAACTCGTCCGGGCGGGCGAGCCGCGCCGGGAACGGCACGGTCGCCTCGAGCGCGTCGCGCACCTCGGTGCCGATGCCGGCCATCATCGGGGTGTCGACCACGCCGGGGGCGATCGTCATGACGCGGATGCCGTGGCGCGCGAGGTCGCGAGCGGCCGGCAGCGTCATGGCGGCGACGGCGCCCTTCGAGGCGCTGTACGCCGCCTGCCCGATCTGGCCGTCGAAGGCGGCGACGGATGCCGTCTGCACCACGATGCCGCGCTGGCCGTCGCGGCCGTCGAGCGGCTCGGCCTCGGCGATCCGCGCGGCGGCGAGCCGCAGCACCTGGAAGCTGCCGAACAGGTTGACGGCGATCGTGCGCTCGAAGGCCGCCTGGTCGTGCGGTCCGTCGCGGCCGATGAGCCGCTTGCCGGTCGCGATGCCGGCGCACGAGACGGCGATGCGCAGCGGCGCGAGCGCCGATGCCTCGTCGACCGCGCGCTGCACATCGGCCTCGACCGTCACGTCGCCCGGCACGAGCCGGATGCCGTCCCGCGGCGTCGCGCCGGACGCCTCGGCGCGCTCGATCGCGGCCGGCAGGTCGAGCCCGACGACGAACGCACCCCGGTCGGCGAGCGCGGCGGCGGTCGCGGCACCCAGGCCCGACGCCGCCCCGGTCACGAGTGCGGCGGCACCACGGATCTCCACATCGACCTCCTCGTCGCGCGCCGGTCGGCGCCCGGCCACGCTACCGCCCGCGTGCTCGGCGAGTGACAGGATGGCGGGGTGGCAGGATGGCCGTCGGGCGGTTGGCGCAGCTGGTAGCGCACTTCGTTTACACCGAAGGGGTCGCCGGTTCGAGCCCGGCACCGCCCACCCAGACTTCGGTGTTCAACCAGGGGACAACAGGTGCGGCGTCGTGTCCCACGGTTTGAGCTCGAACTTCAGTGTTTGCCCCCTGGCCAAACCTCAGCCGGCCACCGCGCAAAGAGACTCCGCTAGTCATCGGGCTTCCCCGCCAGCGTGGATCTATTCGGACACGAGCTTCATCGGGCTGGTCTCGGCGGGAACGTCCCACTGCTCAACACCGGGGCCACTGCGGTCCCACTTTGTGAACCGGATGTATGTCGTGCGGGAGTGCTCGCTGACGGGGCGGAGTTTCCTCGCCAGCAGGGAGGCGAACGCCTGGTCATGAGTAGTCACGATCAGTTGACGGTGAGGAAGGATTTTGCGGAGCAGATCGACGAGCCCCAGCAGATGCACATCGTCCAGATTCTGAAGCGGATCATCGAGAATCAGCGACTTCACGTGGGTCGGCGCGAACCCGAGGTTGAACGAGAGAAACAGCGACACCGCGAGCGCGTTCGCCTGCGACGTCGACAGCGTCTCACCGGGTTCTATGACGTCGACCTGCACATCGTCGTCGCGCAACACCGGCGCCAGCCGATGCTTCCCCCCGAATTGACGCGTCGCGATCTCGACGGAT
>JBAZPY010000231.1:0-3692 GCA_041645515.1 Agrococcus sp. | reverse complement strand
GACGACGCCCTGGGACTTGGCCGCATCCACGACGTCGGTGCAGGTCTGGAACGGGCTGTCGGCGGGCACGACGACGAGCGTGTAGTCGTCGCCCAGCTTCATGATCGGCGTGAACGACTGGTAGTCGTACTCGACGTCCGTGGTGAGCGGGAGCGACAGCAGCGTGGTCTCGGAGGCGAGCAGGTAGTTCGGGTCGCCGTCCTGCGCGAACAGGTGCGAGTAGCCGACGGCGCCCGAGCCGCCCTCGCGGTTCTCGACCGTGATGGTGGCGCCGGTGGCCTCCTCGAGGCCGCTCGCGATCGCGCGACCGGAGGCGTCGGAGCCGCCGCCCGCGGAGAACGGCACGATCATGCGCACGTCGGAGGGCTCGAACGCGCCCTCCGGGGCGCCGGAGCCGGACGGCTGGCCGGCCGAGGCCGAGCAGCCCGCGAGGGCTGCCACGGTGACGACGCCGATGAGGGTCGTGGTGATGCGTGACTTCATTGTCGGTTCCTTGCTGTGGGTGGTGGGCGAGGTGGTGGTTCGGTCAGGAGAGCTCTCGGGCGGCCCGGCGCTGCGCGCCGACGCCGACCGCGGTGGAGAAGGCGTGCTCGTAGGCGCCGGTCGAGGCGACGCGCTGGCCGACGACGTCGAACGCGGTGCCGTGGGCCGGGGTGCAGACCGCGACGCTCAGGCCGCCGGCCATCGTGACGCCGCGGTCGAAGCCGAGCAGCTTCACGGCGATCTGCCCCTGGTCGTGGTACATCGTCAGCACGCCGTCGAACGCACCGTCGCGAGCCTTGAGGAAGATCGTGTCGCTCGGGAACGGGCCGGATGCGTCGACCCCGCGGGCGCGGAGCTGGTCGATCGCGGGGGCGATGATGTCGATCTCCTCGCGGCCGAACTTGCCCGACTCCCCCGCGTGCGGGTTGAGCGCGCACACCCCGATGCGGGGCGCCTCGATGCCCCGGGCGCGCAGCACGCGCTCGAGCAGCTCGCCGCGCTCGACCACGAGGTCGTGGTCGATGAGCGCCGCGACCTCGGCGATCGAGCAGTGGCTCGTGACGCGCGCCGTGACGAGCTCCGGCAGGATGTTGAGCTCGGTCGCCGTCGTGCCGTCGTCGAGCACGGTCTCGAACCACGACATCTCGTCGTTCTCCTGCATGCCCGCGAGGTGCAGCGACGACTTGTTGAGCGGCGCGAACACGATGGCGTCGACCTCGCCGGCCTTCGACAGCTCGAGCGCGCGGCGCAGGCTCGCCATCGCCCACAGGCCGCCCTCGCGGGTCGCCTGCTTCCGCACGAAGCCGCCCTCGGGGCGCTCGCCGTCGTTCTCGACGAGCTGCGGCACCCCGGTGCCAGCCTCGCGCGTCCAAGCGAACTCGACGCCTGCATCCGCCATCGCGTCGCGCAGCTCCTGCTCGTCGCCGATCAGCAGGATCTCGGCCGCCTCGGCGGTCGCGGGGTCGGCGAGCTGGCGGGCGACGAGCTCGGGGCCGACGCCGGCGGGGTCGCCGAAGGTGAGGGCGATGCGGGGGCGGAGCGTGGTGGTGGTCATGTCGGTTCCTTTCGAGTCGGTGTGCAGCGACGCAGTGCGGGCGACGCGGTGCTGATGACTCAGTGCGTGGCGGGGTGCAGGAGAGCGGTGCTGCGCTCGCCCGCTGCGAGGACCTCGCGGATGTAGCGCTGGTTGGTCGCGCAGACGCCGAGGCTGTCGCCGCCGTAGTGCTCGCAGAGGATGATGCCGTCGAAGCCGACCTCGACCGCGTCGCGCAGCACCTGGCGGTAGTTGATCAGGCCCGCCTCCATCGTGCTCGGCGTGCTGCTCGCCCAGGAGCCGTCGGCCGACTCGTCGCGCGCGTAGTTCTTGACGTGCCAGTAGTTGGCGAACGGCAGCGTCTTGGCATAGGCCTCGCGCCAGTCCTCGATCGGCCGGTGCAGGCGCACGAGGTTGCCGATGTCGGGGTTGAGGCCCACGTTGTCGAGGCCGATCTCCTCGACGAGGCGCACGGCGGAGTCGGCGGTGCCGAGGTAGGTGTCCTCGTACATCTCGAGCGACATGCTGAGGCCCACCTGGCCCGCGTGGCGGCCGAGCTCGCGCAGGCGCGTCACCGCGGCATCCCAGGTGTCGGCGTCGGCCGGGTCCTTGGCGCCCTCCGCCGTCCAGAACCACAGCGCGCGACGCTGCGCCTCGCTGAAGGGCTGGTGCAGGCCGGTCGAGAACACGCTCATGCCCATCTCGGCGACGGCGTCGATCGTGCGGTGCGCGTAGTCGAGGTTGCGCTCCCATCGGCCCGGCTCGATGACGCTCTGGCGCTGCACGTGCACGGAGGGGATGGCGAGCCCGCGGGCCGCGGCGATCGCGACCAGCTCGGCGCGAGCGGATGCGTCGAGGTCGGCGGGACGGATGTGGCTGTCGGCGAGCTCGACGAGCGAGAAGTCGACCGAGGCGACCTGCGCGAGGGCGGAGTCCCACGCCTCGGGACCGGCGTCGTGCAGGCTGGTGCCGTCGACGAGCACGCTCGGCACGCCGTGCAGGCACGCTGCGATCGGCCAGTCTGCGGCGGTGTGCGCTGCCATGGTCCACTCCATCGTGAGTCGTGCCCGGGACGTCCTGTCCGGATCCTTCACGCAGATCCTATAGGAAAGATCCAATGGGACCGCAAGTCGGTGTGTCGCGAGTCGCGAGCCGCGGAGTGCAGACGCCGCCGGAAGCGCGCAGCAGCCCCGAGCGGGTGCCACCTGGCGCGGGCCGTGGGCACCGCCCCGTGGCTGACGCTCGGGTCCGCGGGTCCTGCGGCGCTGGCTCAGTCCTGGCTCTCGCGCAGCGACCGCGTGCGGACGCCGTCGATGTGCGCTCGCATCGCCGCGGTCGCAGCCTCGGCGTCGCGCCGTTCGAGCGCCTCGAGCACGCGCTGGTGCTCGGCGTGCGCCTCGCGCACATCGCTCGTGCCGCGCAGCACCGCCTGCCGGAGCCGGTGCGTCATGGCGCCGAGGTCCTCGTGCATGGAGATCAGGTAGCGGTTGCCGGCTGCGACGAAGATCGCGCGGTGGAAGGTGCTGTCGGCGTCGAAGTAGTCCTGCGTGATCCGCACCGGCACGTCGCCGCCGCGCTCCATCGCCTCGACCACGCGGTCGGCGCACTCCTGGTGCTGCCGCTGGGCGCGCCGCAGCTCGTCGAGCAGCTGGCCCGCCCGCGGCGCGGCGAGCCGCGTCGCCTCGAGCTCGAGCATGAGCCGCGCGTCGAAGAGCTCGGTGAGCTGCTCGGGTCCCAGCGGCGGCGCGACGCGGTAGCCCTTGAGCGCCTCGCGCGTCACGAGCCCGGTGCGCTCGAGCTGCACCATCGCCTCGCGCACGGGCGTGGGCGACACGTCGAGCTGCTTCGCGAGCGTGTCGATCGACAGCCGGGAGCCCGGCTCGACGTCGCCCTCCAGCAGCATCTCGAGGATGCGGTCGTAGACGCGGTCCCGCAGGCCGCGCCGCTCCAGCTCGCCGACGCGCAGCGGCAGCTGCGCGGTCATCGGGCCGCCTCGAGCGCGAGCGCCTCGTCGAGGATGGCGCCGAACGCCGCCGGGTCGTGCGCGAAGCGGCCGAGGAACATGCCGTCGACGCTGTCGGCGATGCGCGGCAGCAGGCCGGGTCCGGCGCTGCCGCCGTAGATCACCTGCGCGTCGAGCCGGTCCCCCTCGAGGTGCGCGCGCAGCGCGCCGGCG
>JBAZPY010000230.1:0-3697 GCA_041645515.1 Agrococcus sp. | reverse complement strand
AAGGGTCGACAATATGAGGAGCGGTCATCGTGAGATGTCCTTTCGAGTGGGTTGTAGGAGATTCCTCGAAGGACCACCACGGTGACCGCGCCCACGTCCAAGACGGGGCCGGCCACCGAGCGGCTACACCACTTTATGGGGCACTACTGGGGCGACTCCCGCGTTCCGCTGGTTGAGCCGCGCAGCCGCCGAAGAGGGCAGCCCCTTCCCCGCCGGTCGAGCCGAAACCGACGCCGAGCCCGCGCGAGCCCGGTTTCGACACGCTCAGCGCGCTGCGCGCGCGGAGCGGCTCAACCAACGGAAGAGGGGCGACTCCCACGTTCCGCTCGTCGAGCCGCGCAGCCGCCGACCGCGGCGGCCCTTCCCCGCCGGTTGAGCCGGTCCGGGCGCGCCAGCGCCCTGACCGTGTCGGAACCGACCCCGCCCGCACGAGCCCGGTTTCGACACGCTCAGCGCGCTGCGCGCGCGGAGCGGCTCAACCAACGGAAGCGGGGCGACTCCCACGTTCCGCTCGTCGAGCCGCGCAGCCGCCGACGGCGGCAGCCCTTCCCCGCCGGTCGAGCCGGTCCGGGCGCGCCAGCGCCCTGACCGTGTCGAAACCGACGCCGAGCCCGCGCGAGCCCGGTTTCGACACGCTCAGCGCGCTGCGCGCGCGGAGCGGCTCAACCGACGGGCGCGGGGCGGGCGACGCAGGGCGCACCCAAAGGGGCGCCGCCTACCGTGAGGCCATGACGACGCATCCGGTCGAGAACGTCTGGGACTACCCCCGCCCGCCGCGCATCGAGCCGAGCGACGAGCTCGTGCGCATCGAGCTCGGCGGCGAGGTGATCGCCGAGACGCGCGCGTCGCTGCGGGTGCTCGAGACGAGCCACCCGCCCACCTACTACCTGCCGCGCGAGGCGTTCCGCGACGGCGCGCTGACGACCGCACCCGGCGCGTCCGTCTGCGAGTGGAAGGGCCGCGCCGGCTACCTGACCGTCAGCGGCGGCGACCGTGCCGAGACCGGTGCCGCCTGGCACTACCCGACGCCGCAGCCCGGCTTCGAAGCGCTCGCCGGCCACGTGGCCGTCTACCCCGGCCGCATGGACCGGGTCGAGGTCGACGGCGAGACGGTCGAGCCGCAGCCCGGCGGGTTCTACGGCGGCTGGATCACCTCGCGCGTCACCGGCCCGTTCAAGGGCGCGCCCGGCACGCGAGGCTGGTGACCCGAGCGGTCAGCGACCGCTCACTCCTTGTGGCCCATCTTCACGGCCTCCACCACGAGCCGCACGATGAGCACCACGAGGAAGGCGCCGAAGAGGATGGATGCGGTGCGCGGGTCGAGCGCGATCGCGGCCGCCGCCCCGAGGGCCGTCGTGACGCACGCCGACAGCCCGACGACGAGGGCCGAGAGCAGGTCGACGTTGTGCTTGCGGAGGTTGCCGATCGTGCCGGAGATCGCGGTCGGGATCATCATCGCCAGCGACGTGCCCTTCGCGACCACGTCGCTCTGCCCGAACAGCAGGATGAGCATCGGCACGATGATGATGCCGCCGCCGACTCCGAGGATGCCCGAGAGCACGCCCGTGACGAAGCCGAGCACGACGAGTGCGATCGTCGACCACACCTCGAGCTCGAGCTCCGCGTCGCGCGAGGGCACGATGAGGAACAGGCTCACCGCGACCGCGGCGAGGAAGACGATGAACGCCCAGCGGATCGCGAGCACCGGCAGCTTGTGCAGCAGGTGCGCGCCGACCTGCGCGCCGATCACCGACCCGATCACCAGGATGAGCGCGACGAGCCAGTCGACGTGCCCGGCGGCGGCGTAGCTGCCGACGCCCACGAGCGCCGACGGCACGATCGCGGCGAGCGAGGTGCCGGCCGCGCGGCGGCGGCCGAAGCGCGCGGCGAGCACGAGCAGCGGCACGATGACGATCCCGCCGCCGATGCCGAACATGCCCGAGAGGAAGCCCGCGAGCAGCCCGATGCCGACGAGGGCGAGGATCGGGCGGCGGGTGTCGGTCTCTTCGCTCTCGGTCACCCCTCCATCCTGCCGTGCTCGTGCGCCTCCTCCGGCGCGCGCACGATCAGCACGACCACGACGAGCGTGAGGATGATCGCCGACACGGCGACCGGGAACGGCAGCAGCGGGTCGAGCAGCACGAGCAGCGCGCCGACCGGCACCACCGCGTTGACGACCCGGTCCTGCTGGTGCCGCAGCGCGATCCACCAGATCCCCATGACGAACATCGCGATGGGCACGGTCACGATGAAGGATGCGGTGAGCGGGTCGAGCGCCGACTTCTCGGTGAGCACGTCGATCTCCACCTCGATGCCGGCCGAGAGGGCGCCGGCGGCGGCGAACACGAAGTAGTGCGCGTAGCCGTGCCGCACCGAGCTCGCGTAGTCGGTGATCAGGCGGTGGTGGGGCGACCAGAAGTAGATCCACCAGAGGGCGCACGTCACGACGAGCGCGAGCGTCGCGATCCACAGCAGCGGTCCGAGCTCGTCGACCTCCTCGAGCGCGACGATGACCGCGTTCGCCGAGGCGAGCAGGCTCTCGCCCAGCAGGATGAGCGTGAACAGGCCGAAGCGCTCCGTCAGGTGGTGGGGGTGCCATGGAGTCTCGCCCTGCCGCTCGGCGATCACCGGCACCGCGAGCTCCGCGGCGATGAGCAGGCCGATCGCGACGTACGACGCGGGCTCGGGCAGCAGCAGCGAGAGCAGCCACAGGCCCTGCACGGCCGAGATGCCGATGGCGTACAGCTGCGTCGCGCGGCGGCTCTCCCCCGCGCCGCGCGAGGCGCGCAGCCACTGCGCCACCATCGCCACGCGCATGACGACGTAGCTGAAGATGAGCAGCGAGAAGTCGCGCTCCTCGAACGCCGGGCCGATGCCCGCGGCGAGCACGAGCACGCCGGCCATCTGCACGAAGGTCAGCAACCGGTAGAGCCAGTCGTCGGTGCCGAACGAGGTGGCGAACCAGGTGAAGTTGATCCACGCCCACCAGATGCCGAAGAAGATCACGGCGTAGACGAGCAGCCCCTCCAGCACGCGGCCCTCGCTGAAGGTGTCGTGCAGGTTGACCGCAGCGATGCTGACGGCGACGACGAACACGAGGTCGAAGAACAGCTCGAGCGGGGTCGCGGACCTGCCGGCCTCCTGGGGGTCCCGTGGGCGCATCCGCAGCAGTCGGAAGCGACCGGCCTCGGCGGCGGGGACGACTTCGGGGTCGTCGTCGCTCTCGCGCGATCCCGCGTGGCTCGACATGCTCATGGCGGTGAAGCCTACGTGCCGGATGCCCACCACGCGTCGCGCGATGCGTCACCCGTTGTCGACCGGCTCGGCCGCCGGCCGCATCGCGTACGCCATCCACCACCAGGTGAAGATGCTCACGGCGACCTGCACGACGAGCGAGGCGAGCGTCGTGATGACGATGAACGGCCACGCGAGCGCGAGCAGCCGGTCGGGATCCGCCAGGTCGGCGAGCACCCCTGGGTCGATCTCAGGCACCTCCATCGGCCGGAAGCCGTCGAATTCCACGTTCGGCAGCGCGCCCGCGAACGGACTGACTGCCGCGCCGCCGAGGCTGTTGAGGATGCTCGCGGCCACGACGGAGATGCCGAACCCGGCCCAGGTCACCGCGACCGGGCGGGTGATCCCCGGGTGCCGCAGCATCCGCGTGCTGATCCAGAGGCCGAGCAGCGCGACGACGACG
>JBAZPY010000229.1:0-3699 GCA_041645515.1 Agrococcus sp. | reverse complement strand
CCCGGCGGTCTTCAACGCGGCGAACGAGCAGGCGGTGCGCGCGTTCCACCTGGGCGAGATCGGCTTCCTCGACGTCCTGCCCGCCATCGAGCGGGTGCTCGAGCTGCACGAGCCGGGCGAGCTGACGCTCGAGCGGGTGCTGCAGGCGGAGCGCTGGGCGCGCCGCACCGCCGACGACGTGTGCGGCGTCAACCGCTGACGGGCCGCACCACCACGACGGGCGCCGCCCGGTCGATCGCGGCAACCACCTCGCCCGCGTCGTCCCACCACCGCTCGTAGTGGTCCGGATCCCGGTTGATCTGCACCGCGTGCGCGACGCGCGTCGGGGCCAGCTCGTCGCGGCCGTCGATCCTGGCGAGGGCGCGGTAGAACAGCACGGCCGAGCCGTACGCATCCATCCGCACCTCGTACGCGCCCCAGGGATCGCGCTGCTGGAAGAGCCCGCGGGAATCGGGCCCCGCCCGGTCGCCGCGGTCGAGCACCCGCAGGCTCGACTCGCCCATCGCCGTCATCACCGCCACCCGCACGTCGCGCTCGCTCATGCCGAGGTCGCGGCCGGCGCGCATGATGATCGCCGCGTGCTCGAGCTGCTCGCCGCTCCAGCCGGCCACCGAGCCGGGCAGCCCGCCCTCGACGGTGGCGGTCTGGTGCACGGGGTCAGGGGCGGGCCGGGTGACGATCCAGGCGAGCAGCAGCACGAGCGCGAGCCCGACCACGCCGAGCACGATGCCGCGGCCATCGGACGCGGACCGGGGGATGCGCTCGGCGACGCTCGATGCCGCGGCTCTGGACGCTGCGGCTCTCGATCCTGGGCCGGCTGACATGCGGATCAGCGTAGGCACCTGGCCTGTGGGACTAGCCTGAGCGGCGATGGAACCCGTCCTGCTCTACGTCCTGGGCGTGCTCGTCGTCGTCGTCGGCCTCGCCGTCTCGATCGGCCTGCACGAGCTGGGCCACCTCTGGCCCGCGAAGGCGTTCGGCGTGCGCGTCGGGCAGTGGATGATCGGCTTCGGGCCCACGCTCTTCTCCTTCCGGCGCGGCGAGACCGAGTACGGCGTCAAGGCCATCCCGCTGGGCGGCTACATCTCGATGTCGGGCATGTTCCCGCCGCTCAAGCCCGGCGGGGAGTCGAGGGACGCATCGACCGGATTCCTCGACACGCTCGTGCAGGATGCTCGGGACTCGAGCGCCGACACCATCCACGAGGGCGAGGAGCACCGGGCGTTCTGGCGGCTCGCCACCTGGAAGCGGATCGTCATCATGCTCGGCGGGCCGTTCATGAACCTCGTGCTCGCGACCGTGCTCTACGCGATCGTGCTGAGCGGCTTCGGCATCGCGGTGCCCTCCACGACCGTCTCGGCCGTCTCCGAGTGCGTGATCGCGGCGACCGAGGAGCGATCGGAGTGCGCCGCCGGCGACCCGGAGGCGCCCGGCGCCGCGGCCGGCATGCTCCCCGGCGACACGATCGTGCGCATCGACGGCCAGCCCGTCGAGCGCTGGGAGGACGTGCAGGCGGCGATCCGCGACCGCGCGGGCTCCCCGACCCCCTTCGAGGTCGAGCGCGACGGCCGGACCCTCACCCTCGAGGTCACGCCGCTCGCGACCGAGCGCTACGTCTTCGACGACCGTGGGTCGATGGTCGAGTCGGGCGGCGTGCCGGTCACCGAGACGATCGGGTTCGTCGGCGTCGGCCCGCAGTACGTGATCGAGCAGCAGCCGGCCTCGGCGGTGCTCCCCGCGGTCGGCGACAACGTCGTGCGGGTCGGCGAGCTCATCCTCAACCTGCCGCAGCGCCTCATCGACGTGGCCGAGGCCGCGTTCGGCCCGGGGGAGCGCGACCCGAACGGCCCGATGTCGGTGGTCGGCGTCGGCCGCATGGCGGGCGAGATCGCCGCGCTCGACCAGGTGCCCGTCGTCGAGCGGGTGAGCGCGATGGTGCAGCTGCTCGCGAGCCTCAACGTGGCGCTGTTCGTCTTCAACCTCATCCCGCTCATGCCGCTCGACGGCGGCCACGTGCTGGGCGCCGTCGTCGACGCGATCCGGCGCGGCTGGGCGAGGCTGCGCGGCAGGGTCGCGCAGCCGCTCGACACGGCCAAGTGGGTGCCGGTCACGCTCGTCGTCACCGGCGTGCTGGGCATCATGAGCGCGCTGCTCATCTACGCCGACATCGTGAAGCCGGTCAGCCTCTTCAACTGATTCTCAACGTCGCCCTTGGTCGGTCATCGAGATATAGCGCTCGAGCGACCACCCGCGACGTTGAGAGGGGCCGGCGGCGGGCGTCAGGCCTCTCGCGTGCCCTGGTGGAACCGCTGCCGCCACGAGGCGCCGCTGCGCACCCACAGCGAGCTGCGCAGCGCGATCGACTCGCCCACGGAGCGCCACACGATCAGCTGGGCGTCATCGGAGATCCGGTGGGTCGCGAGCAGCTCGAGCTCGACCGGCGACGGCAGCGGGGCGATCTCGGCGAGCAGCTCGTCGCGTCCCCAGCGGCGACCGGACGCGCCGATCTCCTCCCACTCGGGGTGCAGCAGCGCGGCGACCGAGGCCGGGTCGGCGCGCACCTCGTCGCGCAGCAGCTCGCGCTCGAGCCGCACGACGGTCGCCTCGTCCGGGTCGTCGGCGAGGAATCCGTCGAGGTCGTCGAACAGCCCGAGGGCCGTCGAGCCGGCCGGCCGCTCGTCCGTGCGCGTCACCCCGCCGAAGCCGGGCCCGCCATCCGGCACGAGCCCGCGCTGGTACGCCGTCGCGGCCCCGTTCGCCAGCCGGTCGGCCTCCTCGTTGAGCGGATGCCCCGCGTGGCCTCGCACCCACTCGAAGCGCACGACGCCGCCCGCCGCCTTGCGCTCGGTCATGAGGCGGTCGAGCTCCTCGAGCAGCTCGCGGTTCATCACCGGCTTCCCGTCGGCCTTCCGCCAGCCCTTGCGCTTCCAGCCCGGCATCCACTGCGTGACCGACTTGATGACGTACTGGCTGTCGCACAGGATCAGCAGCTCGTCGACCCCCTCCGTCTGCTGCAGCAGGTCGATGACCGCCGACAGCTCGCCGATGTTGTTCGTGCCCTGCCGCTGCCCGCCCGCGGCCCAGCGGTCCTCGTCGATGTACCAGCCCCAGCCGGTCGGTCCCGGGTTGCCGAGGGAGGAGCCGTCTGCCGCTGCGGTGATCATGCGATCGATCCTGCCAGCCGCGAGGACGCGCGACCGCCGGAGCGTAGGCTGGATGCCATGGCAGCCATCAACCTCGGCAAGCCCGAGCCGCTCACGCTCGCGCCCCGTCGCAAGAGCAGGCAGATCAAGGTCGGCAAGGTGCTCGTCGGCGGCGACGCGCCGGTCTCCGTGCAGTCGATGACCACGACGAAGACCACCGACATCAACGCGACGCTGCAGCAGATCGCCGAGCTCACCGCCACCGGCTGCGACATCGTGCGGGTCGCGGTGCCGAGCCAGGACGACGCGGACGTGCTGCACATCATCGCGAAGAAGAGCCAGATCCCCGTCATCGCCGACATCCACTTCCAGCCGAAGTACGTGTTCCAGGCCATCGACGCCGGCTGCGCCGCGGTGCGCGTCAACCCGGGCAACATCCGCAAGTTCGACGACCAGGTGGGCGAGATCGCGAAGCGCGCGAAGGCGGCGGGCGTGAGCCTGCGGATCGGCGTCAATGCCGGCTCGCTCGACCCGCGCCTGCTGCAGAAGCACGGCA
>JBAZPY010000228.1:0-3711 GCA_041645515.1 Agrococcus sp. | reverse complement strand
AGAGGTAGCCGAGCCCGACGCGGATGAGGAAGTCGAGCCGGGCGCGGATCTCGCGCAGCACCGCGGCGGCGATGGTCGCTTCCCGCTCGTCGAGGTCGAGGTGGTGCATGAACGCGTGCGCCTCGTCGAGGCTCAGGTCGGAGACGGTCGCGATCGAGCTGCCGTGCACGAGCACGCTCAGCACCTCCGGCCGCAGCCGGGCGCCGCCGCACTCGGGGCACGGCACCTCGCGCAGGTACTCGCCGTGCTTCGAGCGCACCCAGTCGCTGTCGGCCTCCGCGTGCTTGCGCTGGATGTAGGGCATGACGCCCTCGTAGCCGGAGGCGTAGCGCAGCTGGCGGCCGTAGCGGTTGCGCCACTGCACCATGACGTTGCCCTCGGTGCCGTGCAGGACGACGCGGCGCACGTCGGCGTCGAGCTCGCCCCACGGCGTGTCGAGCGAGAAGCCGAGCTCGCTCGCGAGGCCGGCGAGCAGCCGCTCGAAGTAGGTGTACAGGCCCTTGCCGGACTGCGTCCACGGCAGGATCGCGCCCTCCCGGATCGAGAGCGACTCGTCGGCGATCACGAGCTCCGGATCGGCCGCCATGCGCGTGCCGATGCCGGTGCACTCCGGGCAGGCGCCGAACGGGGCGTTGAACGAGAAGGTGCGCGGCTCGATCTCGGTGAGCGCGACGGGATGCCGGTTCGGGCACGACAGCTTCTCGCTGAAGATGCGCCGGCGGTCGTCGGCGTCCTCGTCGAGGTCGACGTAGTCGATCGTGACGAGGCCGTCGGCGAGCCGCAGCCCGGTCTCGAGGGAATCGGTGAGGCGCGACAGCATGCCGGGCTCCGCCACCATGCGGTCGACGACGACCGCGATGTCGTGCTTGACCTGCTTCTTGAGCGCTGGCGCGTCGGCGAGCTGCACGAGCTCGCCGTCGATGACCGCGCGCGAGTAGCCGGTCGCGACGAGGTTGCGCAGCAGGTCGGCGAACTCGCCCTTCTTCTGCTGCACGACCGGTGCGAGGATCTGGAAGCGCGTGCGCTCCGGCAGGTCCATGAGCTCGTCGGCGATCTGCTGCACGGTCTGCCGCTGGATCCGCTCGCCGCACACCGGGCAGTGCGGCACGCCGATGCGCGCCCACAGCAGGCGCATGTAGTCGTGCACCTCGGTGATCGTGCCGACCGTCGAGCGGGGGTTGCGGTTCGTCGACTTCTGGTCGATCGACACCGCGGGGCTCAGGCCCTCGATGAAGTCGACGTCGGGCCGGTCGACCTGGCCCAGGAACTGGCGTGCGTAGGCCGAGAGCGACTCGACGTAGCGGCGCTGCCCCTCCGCGAAGATCGTGTCGAACGCGAGCGACGACTTGCCCGAGCCGGACAGCCCCGTGAACACCACGAGCGAGTCGCGCGGGATGCGCAGGTCGACGTCCTTGAGGTTGTGCTCGCGGGCGCCGCGGACGTGCAGCTCTGCCAAGCCCGAGGCGGTGCTCGAGGTGGTCGTGGAGGTCGTGGATGTCACCTGAAGAGTCTACGAGCGGCCACCCACACGAGTCCCGGGCGTTCGCCCACGGCTCAGCGCTCGATGCGTGCGATGACCTCGTCGACCGCGACGCTCGCGCCCTGCTCGACGAGCCGCTCGAGCCTGCCGGCGCGGTGCGCAGCCACCCTCGTCTCCATCTTCATCGCGTCGAGCACCACGACCTCCTGCCCCTCCGCGACCTCGTCGCCGTCGGCGACGAGCCAGCTCACGACCGTGCCGGGCACGGGCGACGGGAGCGCGCCCTCGTCGGCCGCGCCCGCGGCTCCCCCCGTCGGCACGGCGCCCGCGGCGGCGGCGAGCAGCGCGTCCGGAAGGCCGAGCACGACGCGACGGCCGTCGATCTCGATCGGCACCCGGCGCAGGACGGCGCCGGCGGCGGGCGCGGCGCGCACCTGCGGCTCGAGCCGCGGCATGAGCTCGGCCTCGATCCACTGCGTCGAGACCGCGAAGCCAGAGGTCGAGAAGTCGGCCTCGTCGAGCAGCGCGCGCGCGAACGGCGCGACCGTCGCGATGCCCACCACCTCCAGCTCGCCCAGCGCCCGACGCATCCGCACGAGGGCGGCGTCCCGGTCGGGCGCGTGCACGATCAGCTTCGCCGCGAGCGAGTCGAAGGCGGCCTCCACCGCATCGCCCGCCTCGACGCCCGCGTCCCAGCGCACGCCGGGGCCCGCGGGCACCCGCAGCGCCGTCACGCGGCCGGGGCTCGGCAGGAAGCCGCGGCCGGGATCCTCCGCGTTGAGGCGCAGCTCGATCGCGTGCCCGACGGGCGCCGGGGTCGCGTCGATCGAGGGGCCGAGCCCCTCGGCGATGCGGAACTGCTCGCGCACGAGGTCGACGCCCGTGACCGCCTCGGTGACCGGATGCTCGACCTGCAGCCTCGTGTTCACCTCGAGGAACGAGATGGTGCCGTCGGCGCCGAGCAGGAACTCGACGGTGCCGGCGCCGCGGTACGAGACGGCAGCGCAGATGGCCCGTGAGGCGTCGTGGATGCGCGACCGCTGCTCGTCGGTCAGGCCGGGCGCCGGCGCCTCCTCGACGAGCTTCTGGCTGCGGCGCTGCAGCGAGCAGTCGCGGTCGCCGACGACGACCACGCCGCCCCGGCCATCGCCGAGCACCTGCGCCTCGACGTGGCGGGGCCGCTCGAGGAAGCGCTCGATGAAGCACTCGCCGCGCCCGAAGGCCGCGACCGCCTCGCGCGTGGCCGAGGCGAACGCATCCGGCACCTCCTCGATCGTGCGCGCCACCTTCAGGCCGCGGCCGCCGCCGCCGAACGCGGCCTTCACGACCACCGGCAGCCCGTGCTCGCGGGCGAACGCGACGGCCTCGGCGGCGTCGGCGAGCGGCCGGTCGGTGCCGGCGGCGAGCGGCGCGCCCGCCTCCTGCGCGATGCGGCGGGCGGTCACCTTGTCGCCGAGCGCCTCGATGCTCTCGGGGCTCGGGCCGATCCAGGTGAGGCCGGCCGCCTCGACGGCGCGCGCGAACGCGGCGCTCTCGGAGAGGAAGCCGTAGCCGGGGTGGACCGCATCGGCGCTCGCGGACCGGGTCGCGGCGAGCAGCGCGTCGATGCTGAGGTACGTGTCCGCGGCCGTCGAGCCGCCGAGCGCGACGGCCTCGTCGGCGTGCCGCACGTGCATCGCGTCGACATCCTGGTCGGCGTACACGGCGACCGAGCGGTGGCCGGCCTCCGCGCACGCGCGGGCGATGCGCACGGCGATCTCGCCGCGGTTGGCGATCAGGATCGTCTTCACGAGGTCCTCCCGGGGGATGTCGGCGCCGCGATGCGGAACCGGATGCGGGCGCCCGGCGGCAGCTGGCCGGCCAGGTCGAGGTCGCGGTCGACGACCGCGCCGATGATGGGGTAGCCGCCGGTGAGCGGATGATCGGGCAGGAACAGCACCGGCTGACCGTCGGGCGGCACCTGGATGGCGCCGGTGACGGCGCCCTCACTGTCGAGCTCGCCATCGCGGGCGCGCTCGAGCGGCGTCGCGCCCTCGAGCCGCACGCCCACCCGGTCGGAGCGGCCGGTGACGGTCCACGCCTGCGAGGTGAGCGTGACGACCGCGGCCTCGGTGAACCAGTCGGAGCGCGGGCCGAGCACGATCCCGAGCTCGACCTCGTCGCCGGGCGCCGGCAGCGGCATGCGCGGCGCGCGGGTGCGCTCGACCGCGGCGGTGCCGGCGCCCGGCCCG
>JBAZPY010000227.1:0-3719 GCA_041645515.1 Agrococcus sp. | reverse complement strand
ACCCCCGGCCGCGCTCGTCGCCGCCTGGCGGATCTCGCCGCTGGCGGTCTCGGCGCCGCACGTCGACGGCGCCGAGGGCAGCATCGACGTCCGCTACCGGGTCGGCGGCACGGAGGTCGAGCGCACGCTGCGGGCGACGTCCACCGCCGCCGGCTGGCGGCTCGAGACGTCCCTCGCCGAGCTGCCGCGCACCTCCGCCGTCGACGCCACGGCGCAGCTGCAGCTCGCCGGCGTGCCGCTGCCGGAGCGCGCCCTGCACCTCTACCCCGCCGTCTACCGGCTCGACGTGGTGAAGGGCCCGCTCTTCGTGTCGGGCGGCGGCGCCTTCACGGTCGACGGCGATCCGGGCACCGCGACCGTCGTCGAGGCGGCGACGGGACTCATGCCCTCGTTCGAGCAGCGCCTCGCCGACCTCGCGAGCGCCGCCGTCGACACGTGCCGCGAGCGGCCGGACTGCGCGATCCGCACCTCGGCGCCGTTCTCGCGTGCCGGCGCTGCCGACATCCTCGAGGTCTTCGACGACGGCCGCGCGATCGATGTGAAGGTGCCGCTCCTGGCTCGCGACGACGCGGGCTGGGAGTGGCGCGACGTGATCGTGCGCGCGCGGCTGGACAGCCGCGGGCTGCCGGTCGAGTTCCTCTGCTCGATGCCGGGGGAGGACGAGCTCCGGCCCTGCGAGGGGTGACGCCGCCGGGGCGTGCCCGGCGGCCCGCGGTCAGCCACGCGCACGGCGTGATGGCTAGGGTGGGCAGGTGACCATCTCGCCCCTCTTCGACCCGGCCGAATGGGCCGACGCGGAGCCTGGCTACGAGGACATCACCGTCCACCGCTCGCGCGACGGCCGCATCGCGCGCGTCGCGTTCGACCGACCCGAGGTGCGCAACGCGTTCCGCCCGAACACGGTCGACGAGCTGTACCGCGCCCTCGACGCGGCCCGCCAGGACAGCCGCATCGGGGTCGTGCTGCTCACCGGCAACGGTCCGAGCCCCAAGGACGGCGGCTGGGCGTTCTGCTCCGGCGGCGACCAGCGCATCCGCGGCCGCGACGGCTACAAGTACGCCGACGGCGACACCGCGGGCACGATCGATCCGGCGAGGTCCGGCCGCCTGCACATCCTCGAGGTGCAGCGGCTCATCCGCTTCATGCCGAAGGTCGTGATCGCGGTCGTGCCCGGCTGGGCCGCCGGCGGCGGCCACTCGCTGCACGTCGTCTGCGACCTCACCATCGCGAGCGCCGAGCACGCACGGTTCAAGCAGACGGATGCCGATGTCGGGTCGTTCGACGCCGGCTACGGCTCGGCGTACATGGCCCGCCAGACCGGCCAGAAGTTCGCCCGCGAGGTGTTCTTCCTGGCCCGCGAGTACAGCGCCGAGCGCGCGCTCGCGGCGGGCGCCATCAACGCGGCCGTCCCGCACGCGGTGCTCGAGGCGACCGCGATCGACTGGGCGCGCGAGGTCCTGACGAAGAGCCCGACCGCAATCCGGATGCTGAAGTTCGCGTTCAACGCGGTCGACGACGGGCTCGTCGGGCAGCAGATCTTCGCCGGCGAAGCCACCCGGCTGGCCTACGGCACCGACGAGGCCGTCGAGGGGCGGGACTCCTTCCTCGAGAAGCGCGAGCCCGACTGGTCCCCCTTCCCCTGGCAGTACTGAGACGAGTCCTATCCCGAAGGAGGTGCGCGCATGACGATCGTCGTCGAGACGAGCGGTTCGAGCGGCGTGCCCAAGCGGGTGATCATCTCGGAGGAGGCCATCCGCGCCTCCACGGATGCGGCGATCGAGCGGCTCGGCGGGCCCGGGCAGTGGGTGCTCGCGCTGCCGGAGCAGTACATCGCGGGCAAGAACGTCATCTGGCGCAACGAGGCGTCCGGGGCGCCGCTCGTGCGCACCGAGGGCGCGTTCACGGCTGAGGCGTTCGTCGAGGCGGTGCAGAGCCTCGAGCACGACCGCAAGTTCACGTCGCTCGTGCCCACGCAGCTCGCGCGGCTCGTCGACGCCGCGCTGCTCGACCGCTCGTTCATCGGCCCCATCGCGCGCCTCGACCGCATCCTGCTCGGCGGGCAGCGCGCGCCGTTCGGCCTCATCGAGCGCGCGGCGCGGCTCGGCTGGCGCATCACCCGCACGTACGGCGCCACCGAGACCGTCGGCGGCTGCGTGTGGGACGGCCGGCCGCTGCGCGACGTGAAGGTGCGCCTCACCGACCAGATCGAGATCTCCGGCCCGCAGCTCGCCGACGGCTACGACGACCCGCAGCTCACCGAGCAGCGCTTCATCACCGACGGCACAGGCACGCGCTGGTACCGCACCGGCGACGCCGGCTCGCTCATCGGCGGCACGCTGCAGGTCTCCGGCCGCATCGACGACGTGATCAACTCCGGCGGCATCAAGGTGTCGCTCGCGGCCGTCGAGCACGTCGTGCAGACCTTCGCGCCCGACGCGGTCGTGGTCGCCGCGCCGCACCCCGAGTGGGGGGAGGTGCCGGCGGTCGTGACGACGCTGAAGCCGTCGCTCGCCGAGATCCGCGCCGCCGTGGCGAACGCGCTCGGCAAGCCGGCCCGCCCCAACCACCTCGTGACGGTGTCGGTGATGCCGACCACCGCATCCGGCAAGCCCGACCGGAAGCGGCTCGCGCGGCTGGTGGCCGGTCGCACGCAGGAGCGCCGCCGCCGCGGCATCTTCGGCTGACGAATAGCATGGAGCGGATGGCTCCTCCACGCTCCGGCAACCCCGCACGACGCGCGCAGCAGGACGGCAGCGCCCCGAGCCGGGCGACCCGGCGCGACTGGATCGCCGCCTCCCGGCCCCGCACGCTCGGCATGGCGATCGCCCCCGTCGCGCTCGGCACCGCCGCCGCGTTCAACGCCGAGGGCTACCACCTCGGGATCGCGCTCGCCTGCCTGGCGCTCGCGCTGTGCATGCAGATCGGCGTCAACTTCGCGAACGACTACTCCGACGGCGTCAAGGGCACGGATGCGGTGCGCGTCGGCCCCGGACGCCTCGTCGGCGCCGGCAAGGCCGAGCCGCGGACGGTGCGGAACGTCGCTATCGGCTTCCTCGCCGCCGGCGCGCTCGCCGGCCTCGTCGTCGTGCTGCTCTCGGGCCGCTGGTGGCTGCTGCTCGTCGGCGTCGTCTGCATCGTCGCCGCCTGGACCTACACCGGCGGCAAGCGCCCCTACGGCTACCGCGCGCTCGGCGAGCTCATGTCGTTCCTCTTCTTCGGCCCGGTCGCCGTGATGGGCACGACCTACGCGATCATCGGCCGCGTCACCGAGGACTCCATCGCGCTCGGCGTCGCGATCGGCTGCTTCTCGGCGGCGCTCATGCTCACGAACAACCTGCGCGACATCGACACCGACCGCGCCTCCGGCAAGCGCAGCCTGCCCACGCTCATCGGCCGGCGCGCCTCCAAGGCGCTCTACGTGCTGCTGATGCTCGTGCCGTTCGGCATCCTGTGGGTCTTCTCGTACGCGCTCGCCTACGGCTTCGTCGTGTTCGCCGTGCTGCTGCTCGCGGGACCGGCGATCGTCATCGTGCTGCTCGCCCGCTCGTCGCGCGACCTCATCACGGCGCTCGGCCTCACCGGCATGTCGGCGCTGCTGTACGGCGTGGGCCTGGCCGTGGCCATCTGGGGCGGGCCGGCCGGCTTCGTGCCCGCGCCGCCGCCCGGCGGCTGATCCGTCCCGTCCGGCGCGCTACCGGTGGGCGGATGGGTCCGGCTCG
>JBAZPY010000226.1:0-3731 GCA_041645515.1 Agrococcus sp. | reverse complement strand
GAGGCGACGGGCCTCCTCCTCGTCGATCCCGCGGGACTCGAGGTAGAAGAGCTGCTCGTCGTCGAAGCGACCGGTGGCGGATGCGTGACCGGCGCCGGCGATGTCGCCGGTCTGGATCTCGAGGTTCGGGATGCTGTCGGCGCGGGCGCCGTCGGTGAGCACGAGGTTCTGGTTCTTCTCGTAGCTGTCGGTGCCGGTCGCGCCGCGGCCGATGAGCACGTCGCCCACCCAGACCGAGCGCGCGCCGATGCCCTGCAGCGCACCCTTGTAGAGCACGTTGCCGCGGGTGTCGGTCCCCTCGTGGAACATGAACACCTGGCTCTCGATGTGCTGGCCGGCGTCGGCGAACGACAGGCCGTACATCTCGCCCTCGGCGCGGTGGCCCGCGAGGCGCATCGACGGGTTGACCCGCACGACGCCGCCGCCGAACGAGACGACCATGTGCTTGAGGAACGCGCCGTCGCCGACGACCGCCTGGTGCGTCGCGGCGTGGACGGTGTCGTCCTGCCAGTCCTGCACCGAGATGACCGTCAGGCGGGCGCCCTCGCGCACGATGATCTCGAGGTTCTGCGCGTAGCGGGCGGAGCCCGAGTGGTGCAGCACGACCGTGCCGACCGATCCGGGCATCGCCTCGATGACGATGTGGCCGTTCGCATGGCGATCGGCGCCAGTGCCGTGCAGGCGGGCGATCACCGGCTCCGGCTGCTCCTTGCCCTCGGGCAGGCGCACGTGCAGCGTGTTCTCCGACCGCTTCCACGCGATCGCGCTGATGACGTCCTCCGGGCGGAAGATCTCGCCGCGCACCGGGGCGTCGAGGCCGCTCGACTCGACGAGCAGGCCTCGCTCGACGAGTGCATCCACCCCGTGGTCGACGCCGGGCTCGCCGGTCCCGGTCTCCTCGTCGACGAACAGCGGCGCCAGGCGGCGCACGTCGGAGAGCCGCCAGTTGACCTCGCGGCCGGTGGGCACGCCGAAGTCGGCCGGCTCGAACGAGGTGGGCCGCTCGGAGCGGGTCTGGATGGGGACGATGGGCGCGGCGGGAGCGCCCCCCGTGCTGTGGACCGCGGGGGTCGTGTCTGTCGCAGTCATCAGCCGACGGATCCTTCCATGCTCATCTCGATGAGCTTGTTGAGCTCGAGCGCGTACTCCATGGGCAGCTCGCGGGCGATCGGCTCGATGAAGCCGCGCACGATCATGGCCATCGCCTCGGTCTCGGGCATGCCGCGAGACATGAGGTAGAACAGCTGCTCCTCGCTGACCTTCGAGACCGTCGCCTCGTGGCCCAGCACCACGTCGTCGACGCGGATGTCGATGGCCGGGTACGTGTCGGAGCGCGAGATGGTGTCGACGAGCAGCGCGTCGCAGACCACGCTGTTCGCGGAGTGGTGCGCGTTCGCGTCCACTCGCACCTCGCCGCGGTAGCCGGCGCGGCCGCCGCCCCTGGCGATGGACTTGGAGACGATCGACGAGGTCGTGTACGGCGCCATGTGGATCATCTTCGCGCCCGCGTCCTGGTGCTGGCCGGGACCGGCGAAGGCGACGGAGAGGGTCTCGCCCTTGGCGCGCTCGCCCACGAGGTAGATCGACGGGTACTTCATCGTCACCTTGGAGCCGATGTTGCCGTCGATCCACTCCATCGTCGCGCCCTCCTCGGCGATGGCGCGCTTCGTGACGAGGTTGTAGACGTTGTTCGACCAGTTCTGGATCGTCGTGTAGCGCACGCGGGCGTTCTTCTTCACGATGATCTCGACGACCGCGGAGTGCAGCGAGTCGGACGAGTAGATCGGCGCCGTGCAGCCCTCGATGTAGTGCACGTACGAGCCCTCGTCGGCGATGATGAGCGTGCGCTCGAACTGGCCCATGTTCTCGGTGTTGATGCGGAAGTACGCCTGCAGCGGGATCTCGACGTGCACGCCCTTCGGCACGTAGACGAACGAGCCGCCCGACCACACCGCCGTGTTGAGCGCGGCGAACTTGTTGTCGCCCGACGGGATGACGGTGCCGAAGTACTCCTCGAAGAACTCGGGGTGCTCGCGCAGCGCGGTGTCGGTGTCCATGAAGATGACGCCCTGCGCCTCCAGGTCCTCCTGGATCTGGTGGTACACGACCTCCGACTCGTACTGCGCCGCGACGCCGGAGACGAGGCGGCTGCGCTCGGCCTCGGGGATGCCGAGCCGGTCGTACGTGTTGCGGATGTCCTCGGGGAGGTCCTCCCACGTCTGCGCCTGGCGCTCGGTGGAGCGCACGAAGTACTTGATGTTGTCGAAGTCGATGCCGGAGATGTCGGCGCCCCACGTCGGCATCGGCTTGCGCTCGAACAGCTGCAGGCCCTTGAGCCGGCGCTCGAGCATCCAGTCGCTCTCGTTCTTGAGCTCCGAGATGTTGCGGACCACCGCTTCGCTCAGCCCTCGCTTGGCGACGGCACCGGCCTCATCGGAGTCGTGCCAGCCGAACTCGTACTGCCCCAGGCTCTCGAGCTCGGGCCGGTCGATCAGGACGTCAGACATCGCTCCCCCTTCCATCCTTGGTTGCAACCCGGCGGTGCTCCTCGGCATTCCGCGCGAATCCGAACCGCCGCGCTCGGCCATACTTGAAGGGCCTTCGCACATGCCTCGCCGCGGTCAGCGGCACGGGGGTTCGGAGCCGATGGGCTCCCTCATATCCTATCGCGAACGGCTGAGGAGAGGTGCATCTTGCTGGAGCGCTCGCGCAGTCTGGTCGTCGCGGCATGGGCCACGCTCGTGTCCCAGATCATCATCGTCGGCACCGGCGGTGCCGTCCGGCTGACGGGATCGGGCCTTGGCTGCTCGGAGTGGCCCAACTGCACGCCCGAGTCGTTCACGCCCGTGGCGGAGCAGGGCATCCACGGCATCATCGAGTTCTCGAACCGGGTCTGGGGCGGCATCGTCGTCGTGATCGCGATCGTGATGCTGGTGCTGGCGATCCGCCGGCGCGCCGGCCGCACCGTCGTCGCGCTCGCCGCGGTCGTGCTCGGCCTCACCGTCGCGCAGGCGCTCATCGGCGCCGTCGTCGTCTGGATGTCGCTGCGTCCCGACACCGTCGGCATCCACTTCATCCTCTCGGTCGTGCTGGTCGGCGTCGCCGCCGCGCTCGTCTGGCGCGTCGTCGCCGGGCCGGCGGGTCCGCGCGCCGCGCCGCGCTGGCAGTCGGCCCTGGTGCACGCCATGACGGCGGTGCTCGCGCTCGTCGTGCTCGTCGGGGTGCTCACCACCGGCTCCGGTCCGCACGCGGGCGACGGGGGCGCGGCGCGGAACGGCCTCGACCCGGCCGTCATGCAGCACGTGCACGCCTGGCCCGGCTACCTGCTCGCCGCGCTGGTCGTCGCCGTGGTGGTCTCCGCCGCGCTGCGCGGCCCGCGACGCCACCTCGGCTGGGCGCTCGCGCTGCTCGGCGCCGTGCTCGTGCAGATCGTCGTCGGCATCGTGCAGTCGCGCACGGGCCTCCCCATCGGCCTCGTCGGCATCCACATGCTGCTGTCGGTCATCACCACGGCCATCGCCGTCGCGGTCCTGCTGTCGCTGCGCGCACCGGCGGCCACGGACGTCCCGCCCGTGCAGGCGCCCGTGCGCGGCCGCGTCGACGCGTGATGGCAGGATCGCTCTCCATGACCTCCACTCGCCCGGTCGACGGCGCCATCGGCGCCGTGCAGCACGGCGCGCGCCTCGGCGTGCTCGACATCGGCTCGAACACCGTGCACCTGCTCATCGTCG
>JBAZPY010000225.1:0-3732 GCA_041645515.1 Agrococcus sp. | reverse complement strand
GGACCTGGGCCGGAGCCCCCGGTGCCGAGCGGCTCCGCGCAGCGCTGGAGGAGGCTCGTCCCGGGGTCGATTCGCCGATGGAGACGCCGACGCGCTGCACCCTCGTGCGCGGCGGCCTGCCGGAGCCCGAGGTCAACGGCGAGATCTTCGTCGACGGCGTCCTCCTCGCTCAGCCGGACCTGATGTACCGCGATGCGAAGGTCGCGATCGAGTACGACGGCGAGCATCACTTCGCCGATCCACGCCAGCGGGCGCGCGACATCGAGCGCGACGAGCGGCTGCGCGCGCTCGGCTGGACGGTCATCCGTGTGACAGTCGCGATGCTCACGAAGCCGTGGCTGCTCGTGGACCGTGTCCGAGCGGCGCTCGCTGCCGCCGCCCGTTGAGGTTCCCCGTCCGAGTGACGGGCAACTCGGACGCAAACCCTCAACAGTCGCTCAATCCCGCCGAACCGGTTGAGGCTTTGCGTCCGAGTGACCGGCAACTCGGACGCAAACGCTCAACCGGCGCGGGGCGGGACGGTGGGGAGAGCCGGGGGTCAGCCCAGGGGCTTGCGGAACCAGGTGGTCGCGTTGGGGTTGTCGTTGTAGGCCGGGACGGATGCGTAGCCGCGCGTCGTGTAGAGGCGGTTCGCGACCTCGAGGGCGCTGTTCGTGTCGAGCACGACCTCGGTCGCGCCGAGCTCCGCCGCCCGGGCCTCGAGCGCCGCAAGCAGCGCCGCGCCCGTGCCCTCCCCGCGGCCGGCGGGCGCCACATACAGGTGCTTCACCTCGAATCGCGCGGCGCCGAGCCTGCGCAGCGCGCCGCACCCGACCGGCTCGCCCTCGGACCAGGCGACCAGGAACGCCCCGTCGGGGGCGCGGAGCGTCGCGGGATCCGCGGCCTTCGGCGTGTAGACGCCGCCGACGAACGAGATGGCGCGATCGGAGAAGTAGGCGTCGAGCAACCAGCGCGCGACGGCGGAACCGGGGTCCTCGGGAGCGATCGTCACAGCCACGCGCCAACCCTACGACGGCGTGCGGTCAGCGGATGCCGCGCCCGCGGGCCCGTAGGCTGGACCCCATGGCAAGCACGAGGCGGATCGGGATCGCAGGCTCCACGGGGAGGCTCGGATCGCTCGCGATGCGGCTCGTCCAGGAGTCCGACGACCTCGACGCCGTCGCCATCGACGCGCGGGACGGCACGGATCTGTCGGAGCTCGGCCTGTCGGGGCTCGACTCGATCTTCGACGCGACCGTGCTCGACGCGAGCGAGCGGCTCGTCGGCGCAGCGGTCGACGCCGGCGTGCCGATGGTCGTCGGCACGAGCGGCTGGTCGGACGAGCGCATCCAGGCGCTGCGCGCCCGCGGCGCCGAGCGCATCCGCATCGTCCCCAACTTCTCGCTCGGCAGCGTGCTCGAGACCCACCTCGCCACCATCGCGGCCCGGCACTTCACCGCCGTCGAGGTCGTCGAGGCGCACCACGACCGCAAGCGCGACGCCCCGAGCGGCACCGCGACCCGCACCGCGGAGGCGATCGGCGCCGTGCGCGGCTTCGCCCCGGCGACCCCCGACGAGCCGGGCCGAGGCACGATCATCGCCGGCGTGCCGGTGCACGCGCTGCGGCTCCCCGGCGTCGTCGCCCGCCAGGAGGTCGTCTTCGGCGGCACCGGCGAGACCCTCACGATCCGCCACGACACGACCTCGAGCGACTCGTACGCGGCGGGCATCCTGCTCGCGCTGCGCGCCGACCCCCAGCCGGGCGTGACCGTGGGCATCGGCGACCTGCTGGGCCTAGCGTGACGCAGCAGCACGCCGTCCGCGTCGGCTTCCGCAAGTCCGCCGCCCTCGCGATGGCGGCCCTGCTCGCGCTCTACGTGGTCCTGGCGGGCGACCGGGCCGTGCGGTTCATCGCCACCGGGGAGCCGCTCGGCATCGCCGTCGGCGTCGCGCTCATCGTCATGTTCCTCGTGGGCGCATGGGCGCTCGTGCGCGAGGTGGTCTTCGGCATGCAGCTCGAGCGGGCGGTCGCCGAGCTCGAGGCGGAGGGCGGCATGCCGGTGCCGCTGCCCCGCACGCCCTCCGGCGGCGCTGACAAGGGCGACGCCGAGCGCGCGTTCCCGGTCGCCAAGGCCGATGTCGAGGCGAACGAGGAGTCGTGGCAGTCGTGGCTGCGGCTGTCGATGGCGTACGACGCCGCCCGCGACCGGCGGCGCGCGCGACATGCTGCCCGCACGGCGCTCGGCCTGCGGCGGGCGCGGAGGACTGGACGCCAGGAGGCATCATGACCGCGCACCCGACGCACCCGTACGAGCGGCTCCTCGCCGACGTGCTCGCGAACGGCGAGCACAAGAGCGACCGCACCGGCACCGGCACCCGCTCGGTGTTCGGCCGCCAGCTGCGCTACGACCTGTCCCAGGGCTTCCCGCTCATCACGACCAAGCGCGTGCACTTCAAGTCGATCGCGCTCGAGCTGCTGTGGTTCCTGCGCGGCGACTCGAACGTGCGCTGGCTGCAGGAGCGCGGGGTCACGATCTGGGACGAGTGGGCCGACGCGGATGGCGAGCTCGGCCCGGTCTACGGCGTGCAGTGGCGCTCGTGGCCGACGCCCGGCGGCGAGACGATCGACCAGATCCAGCAGGTCATCGACGAGATCCGCCGCAACCCGGACTCGCGCCGGCTGATCGTCTCGGCCTGGAACCCGGCCGACATCCCGGACATGGCGCTCGCGCCGTGCCACGCGCTCTTCCAGTTCTACGTCGCCGACGGCCGGCTCTCGTGCCAGCTCTACCAGCGCTCCGCCGACATGTTCCTCGGGGTGCCGTTCAACATCGCCAGCTACGCGCTGCTCACGCACCTCATCGCCGACCAGACCGGCCTCGAGGTCGGCGACTTCATCTGGACCGGCGGCGACTGCCACATCTACGACAACCACGTCGAGCAGGTCACCGAGCAGCTCTCGCGCGAGCCGCTCCCGCTGCCGACGCTGCGGCTCAAGGAGCACCGGGGCTCGGTGTTCGAGGTCGAGTACGACGACCTCGAGGTCGTCGGCTACCAGCACCACCCGGCGATCAAGGCGCCGGTCGCGGTCTGAGCATGATCGGCATGATCTGGGCGCAGGCCCGCGACGGCGTGATCGGCGAGGCCGGCGACATGCCGTGGCGCCTGCCCGAGGACATGGCGCGCTTCAAGGAGCTCACCATGGGCCACCCTGTCGTGATGGGCCGCCGCACGTGGGAGTCGTTCCCGGAGCGGTTCCGGCCGCTGCCCGGCCGCGACAACATCGTCATCACCTCCGACCACGACTACGTGGCGCCCGGCGCGACGATCGTCCGGAGCCTCGACGCGGCGCTCGACGCGGCGCTCGCGATCGACGACGAGGTGTGGATCGTCGGCGGCGGCCGCGTCTACCGCGACGCCATGGCGCGCGCCGACCGGCTCGAGATCACCGACATCGACCTCGGCGCATCCGGCGACACGACGGCGCCCGAGACGGATGCGTCGTGGCGCGAGGTCGCCCGCGACCCGGCCGAGGGGTGGCGCGAGAGCCGCACGGGCCTGCGGTACGCCTACCGGACGCTGGAGCGCGCCGCCCCGAGCGCGATCCAGTAGCGCTCGTACGGGCCAGGCGCTCGTCGTCGCAGAGCAGCAGGACGCGATCGATGCCCATCATCGATGCACGCGCGTCGGCTCGGCGTCGTCGACGATCCACCAGGCGGTCGCCGGCACGAAGCCGTGCAGGGTCTCGCCCTC
>JBAZPY010000224.1:0-3784 GCA_041645515.1 Agrococcus sp. | reverse complement strand
CAGCGCCGTCTCGTCGCGGTCGAGCATCATCAGCTCGGCGGGGGCGAACGTCGCGATCTGCCGGCACAGCTCCGCGCCGATGGAGCCTCCGGCGCCGGTCACGAGGACGCGCTTGCCGGACAGGTAGCCGGCGACGCTCGAGACGTCGGTCTCGACGGGGTGGCGCCCCACCACATCCTCGATCGAGATCTCGCGCAGGTCGCCGATCGCGCGGCGCCCCAGCAGGATGTCGTCGAGCGGCGGCATGACGAGCACCCGGAGGTCCGCCTCTGCCGCGCGGTCGGAGATGTGCCGGAAGAGGTCGGCGTCGGCGTGACCGATCGCCACGACCACGGCGGTCGCGCCGGTCTGGCGCGCGATGCGGGGGAGGTCCTCCGCCTTGCCGAGCACGCGGACGCCGGCGTGCACCGTGCCGGCCTGCTCCGGATCGTCGTCGACCATGCCGACGGGCTCGAAGTGCGAGTTGCGGTCGGTGCGCATGCGCTTGACCAGGTCGGTGCCTGCGACGCCCGCGCCGTAGATCAGCACGCGCGTGAGCTCCTCCGTGGGACGGCTTGCGCGCTCCAGCGCAGTGCGGCGGATGTAGCGGCTGAGAGCCATGGCGAGGAACGCCAGCGGCGCCACGATGAGCGGCGTGCTCCTCGGCACCCCCATCTGGCTCCCCGACAGCAGGATCGGGATGCCGATCGAGGCCGCGGGCAGGATCGCCGAGCTCGCCAGGCGGAGCACCTCGTCGCGGCTTCCGATGTCGTACCGCCCGCGGTACAGGCCGAGCGCCGCGCCCGACACGAGCTGCGCCACCGCGGCCACGACGCAGAGCATGAGGATGTCCCGCCAGGCCGCGCTCTCGAAGCCGAACTCGTACCGGAGCCAGATGGCCACGATCACCGCGATCGCCCACGCCGTGGCGTCGAAGAGCGGGAAGAAGCCGACCCGAGGTCGGACCAGCCGAGGAAGGGATCCGCCGTAAACATGCACCGCCATCGCTGCCTCCTGATTCGATGGAACGGTACGTCCGGAATCGACGATCACAGCGTTACCAAACACAGTCCTGATTGACCCTCGCCTTCCGCAGATTCGCCTTGGCTCGTGCTCAGGCGCGGTTGAAGGACGCGCGCGTCGCACCTTGGCTGAGGCGGCAAAGTGCCGTCGCACGTTGCCGGCTCACGCCAGCCAGCGACCGTCCCGCATCAGCTGCCGGTCGGCGAGCTCGTCGGCCTCGCGCCACGCCTGGATGCTTCGGGGATGCATGCGGTACCACCGCATCCGTCCGGTCGACGCGCGCGGGTCGAAACCCGCCCGCGCGGCGACCGCGGCGGCGCGTTCGCTGGGCAGCTCGTCCAGGCGCAGCGGCTCGACGTCGCCGTCGATCATCGTGACGTCGCGCACGAGGCCCAGGCCGAGCCGGATGCTGCCGGTGGGCTCGAGGTTGCGCCCGGTCGGGCTCGAGGGATCGGTGGCGAGCAGGATCGTGTCGCCGTCCCAGTGGAACGACAGCGGCACGAGATGGGCGCCGCCGTCGGCAGAGGCTGTCGCGACCCACAGGTCGATGTCGCGCTCGAGCCGACGCTCGGTGTCGCGGCGCCGCTCGGCCGGCGTGCGCGCCGACCCGTGCCCGGTGGTGGCCATGCGCCTCGGTCAGGCCTTCGGCACCACCGTCAGCACGCGGCGCACGAAGTCGTCGTAGGCCTGCATGAAGGTGGTGAGGAACTCCTTCGTCGAGTCGACGGTGACGTCGTCGTCGTCGTCGACGAGCCCCTCCTTCCACTGCACGTACGCCTCCACGTCGTTCATGAGCGGGGCGTTGCAGAACGACATGATCGCCTTGAGGTGCTGCTGCCCGACCGCGGTGCCGATGCCGCCGGGGGAGGTGCCGATGATGCCCACGGGCTTCCGCGAGAGGGCGTTCGTGCCGTACGGGCGCGATGCCCAGTCGATCGCGTTCTTCAGCGCCCCGGGGATCGAGCGGTTGTACTCGGGCGTGACGAAGAGGATGCCGTCGGCCTCGGTGATCGCCCGCTTCAGCTCGACCGCCTCGGGCGGGTAGTCGTCGTCGCGGTCACGGTCGTAGAGGTCGAGCGTGTCGATCTCGATGAACGAGCAGTGCAGGTCCTCGGGCGCCAGCTTGATGAGCGCCCGCGCGAGGTGCCGATTGATCGACGAGGCCGCGATGCTGCCGCAGATCACGCCGATCGAGTACGGGGGTTCGTGGTGGTAGGTCTCAGCCATGGCCCCAGCATGCACCCGCGCGTGCCGGCCGTCGAGGGGCGCGGTCGGCTCAGGCGACCTGCTGCAGGTGCAACTGGTCGGGCCTGATCTCGGCCCAGACCCGGCGGCGCGGGGGCTGCACGGCAGCCCGGACGATCCACCGGCCCGATGCCCTCACGACCTCCAGCATGCCTCGATGCACCTCATGATGATGGAAGGGGCAGAGCAGTATGCCGTTCGAGATGTCGGTTGGACCGCCCTCGCTCCAGGGCACGATGTGGTGCGCGTCGCACCAGCCGACCGGCGCGGTGCAGCCTGGCGCCCGACACCCGCGGTCGCGGATGCCGAGGGCGCGGCGTTGCGCCCGGTTGAAGAAGCGCTCCTTGCGGCCGAGATAGAGCGGCAGGCCGTCGGCGCCGGTCACGGCGTTCTGGATGTAGCCGTTGCAGGCGATCGCGGCGGCGACGGCGATAGGGATGACGTCGCCCGTCCGCTCGATCGTCGCCGTGCGCCCCGACTGGCCAGCGGCGGCCGCTTCGAACGCCTCCTGCGTCGCCTGGATGACGACGACCGGAGCCTCCTTGCCGACTCGCGGCACGTCGCGGCGCTCGACCGCGCCCTGGATCATCGCGATCAGCGCATCGATCATCTTCTGCCCGCGCGTGCGCTCGTCGACGCTCACCTCACGCTCGCGTCGGCGCTCGTCATCCTCGAACTTGGGCTTGCGCGGCCTCGTGAAGGCGTCGAACGCGGTCGAGAGGACGGCACCTTGATCGGGCGTGCAGACGAAGCTCCCGGCGACGAGCCCGTCGGCGCGGGTACCGAACTTCAACGTCCGAGCAGCGAGCTGATCCTCGTAGCGAGGCTCGACGCCGTCGGGATCCATGGCGTCACGCCACTTCCGCCCGACCTGCGCGAGCAGCTCTGGCGGCATCGCCCGATCGACGACGCCCGCCTCGGCCGGGTGCATCCCGCGCTGTCCCATGGCGTGCTCGACCAGCGCCTGCTCGGCTGCCACGACGTGCTCGGGGTTCGCGCGGTCTGCGGCGTCGCCGAGCGATTCGACGATCGCCGCGACCGCGTCGAGCGAGACGGCGCCCGCCGTGAGCGCCGCGCCCAGCGTCGGGAAGCGGGCCGGGATCGAGGCGCCGGTCAGGCCGGTCGACGGCATGGTCACGGCGGCCAGCTGCAGCAGCCGGCGTGCGCTGCGCCGGGAGATGCCCAGCTCGCCGGTGAGCATCTCGACCGGGGTGCTGTAGCCGCACGTCAGGGTGAAGCGGTCTTCCTTGGGCACGCCGTCATGCCGCTTGGCGATGTCGTCGGCGATCCGCACCTGCAGCGCGTCGGCCGCGCGACCGAGGTCGCCGACGCGCGCGACCGCCTCCCAGCGCTGGTGCACGTCGAGGTGGGGGAGCAGGGCGTCGAGCGCGGCAGCTGCTCGCGAGGCAGCGGTGATCGCGTCGTCCAGCGCGGCGACCGCGTCGGCGGTCAGGCCGGTCGGCTCGAATCCCATGCTCGCCTCCGTCATCGGTGGTCTGCGGCGATTCTATCGAACATGCGTTCGAACGACGGAGAT
>JBAZPY010000223.1:0-3785 GCA_041645515.1 Agrococcus sp. | reverse complement strand
CGGCGATCTCCTCGATGCGCTCGCGAGCGACCTGTCGGGCGTGGCCGTCGAGCGGCAGGAAGGCGAGGCCCGCGGCGTACGCGCCCGCCTCGGGGAGGTCGAAGTCGACCACCGCGCGCAGGAACGCGTCGGGCATCTGCGTGAGGATGCCGGCGCCGTCGCCCGTGCCGGCGTCGGAGCCGACCGCGCCGCGGTGCTCGAGGTTGCGCAGCGCGTCGAGCGCGAGCGCAACGATGTCGTGGCCTGCCGTCCCGCGGGTCGTGGCGACCATCGCCAGTCCGCATGAGTCCCGCTCGTGCCTCGGGTCGTACATGCCAGAGGCCGCCGGCAGGCCGAGGCCCCGCGAGGTGAAGGCCCCGTTCGAGAGGTCGCTGGTGGTGCGCATCGTGCTCCTGTGCTGGAAGTGCTTGCGGTCGGAGCGGGACGCCGTCGGCCCGCAAGCGCGCCCAGGGACGCGCTGGACTACTTGGTTGCGGCCGCGGGTTGTGCGGCGGTGATCTCGACGTCGTCCTGGGTGCGGGACTCGGGGAGGTCCGTGTAGACGTCAGAGTCTACGGCACCGTCGGGGCCGGGCTCACGACCCGGCTGCCACGGCGACGGCTCGAGCCCCGGGTGGCGGCGCGTCTGCACCACCCACACGACGACGCCGAGCGCGATGGCGAGGAACGCCATCCACACGTTGACGCGGATGCCGAGCACGAGCTCGGACGGGTCGACGCGGATCGTCTCGAACACGGAGCGGCCGGTGCCGTACCAGATCAGGTAGAGCGCGATGAGGCGGCCCCACTGCACGTCGCGCTTGCGGTCGAGCCACAGCAGCAGCGCGGCGCCCAGCACGTTCCAGACGATCTCGTACGCGAAGGTGGGGTGGAAGAGCGTGTCGGCGGGAAGGCCGACGGGGAAGGCGGGGTTCGTGGCCTCGATCTCGAGGCCCCACGGCAGGTCGGTCGGCTGGCCGAAGAGCTCGTGGTTGAACCAGTTGCCGAGGCGGCCGAACGCCTGCGCGAGCAGCAGCCCGGGCGCGAGCGCGTCGGCGAAGGTCGTGAAGCGCACGCCCGTCTGGCGGCAGCCGATCCAGACGCCGATCGCGCCGCCGATCAGGGCGCCGAAGATCGCGATGCCGCCCTCCCAGATGTAGAGCGCCGTGATCGGGTCGCGGCCGGGGCCGAAGTAGTCGTCGGGGTGCGTGGCGACGTGGAAGACGCGGGCGGCGACGATGCCGAGCAGCACCGCCCAGACGGCGATGTCGATGACGTAGCCCGCGTCGACGCCGCGCTGGCGGAGGCGCCAGCCGGTGAGCAGGGTGGCGACCACGATGCCGGCGAGGATGCACAGCGCGTAGGTCTGGATGCCCCAGGTGGGGCCGACGATGCGGAGGAAGAACGCGAGCACGACGCCGAACGCGAGCGAGCCGAGCAGCGTCAGGGCCGCATCCCGCTTCGTGAGCCGGCCGGTGAGCGCCCATCCGAGCAGCACCACGACCGTGATGACCAGGCCGAGCCCGACGCCGAAGACGACGGCGCCGAGCAGCGAGCCCTGCACGAGCGGCAGCACGCCGATGGCGTCGAGCCACGCGCCCAGCGACAACTGCCGCCATTCGGGGCTGGGGCTCGGGATCCCCCGGGAGCTCTGGATGCTCTGGATGCTCTGGGTGCTCTGGAAGACGGTGGTCACGCGGATGCGCCCTTCGGTGTGCTTGACGAGACCGGGCTCGAGGAGGCTGCGGCGGGCGCGGCATCGGCCGGGCCGCTGTCGAGTGTACCGGCGGCGAGGGACGTCGCGAGCTCGCGCACGGCGGGCACGCCGCCGGCGCCGAGCGCGCGGACGAGCGCGGAGCCGACGATGGCGCCGTCGGCGTAGCCGAGCACGTCGCGCACCTGCTCGGCGGTCGAGATGCCGAGGCCGACGCAGCGCAGCGCCGTCGTGCCGGTCGCGTCGGCGCGCGCGGCGATCCGGTCGGCGAGCGCCCTGGCCGCGTCGTCGACGTCGGTGCGGGCGCCGGTGGTGCCCATCGTCGAGACCGTGTAGACGAAGCCACGGGACGCGGCGACGGCGCGGTCGATGCGCGCGTCCGACGAGGAGGGGGCCGCGAGGAAGACGCGGTCGAGGTCGTGGCGCTCGGCGGCGGCGAGCCAGTCGTCGGCGTTCTCGGGCGTGAGGTCGGGGGTGATGAGTCCCGCGCCGCCCGCGGCGGCGAGCCGCTCGGCGAAGCGTTCGACGCCGAAGCGCAGCACCGGGTTCCAGTACGTCATCACCAGCACGGGCACGTCGGTGCGCGCGGTGATCGCCTCGACCGCCTCGAACAGCTCCTCGAGGCGGAAGCCGCGCTCGAGGGTCGACTGCGTGGCCGCCTGGATGACCGGCCCGTCCATGCCGGGATCGGAGTAGGGCACGCCGAGCTCGATCGCCGTGCAGCCTGCCTCGGCGATGGCGACGGCCGCCTCGACGCTCGTGGCGAGGTCGGGGAAGCCGACCGGCAGGTAGCCGATCAGGGCGCGGTTGCCGCTCGCCCGGATCGCGTCCTCGGTGCGGATGCGGCTCACTGCTGCTCCGCCTTCTCGTCGAGCACGTCGAACCAGCGGCCCGCGGTCGCGACGTCCTTGTCGCCGCGCCCGGAGAGCGAGACGAGCAGCGTCGATCCCGGCGCCTCGCGCGCGAGTCGCAGGGCGCCGGCGATGGCGTGCGCCGACTCGATCGCGGGGATGATGCCCTCGGCCCGCGTGAGCGCGAGGAACGCGTCCATCGCCTCCGCATCGCTCACCGGCTGGTACTCGGCGCGGCCGATGTCGTGCAGCCACGCGTGCTCCGGGCCGACACCGGGATAGTCGAGGCCCGCGGAGATCGAGTGCGACTCGAGCGTCTGCCCGTCGCCGTCCTGCAGCAGGTAGGTGCGCATGCCGTGGAGGAGGCCCGGCTCGCCGCGCTCGATCGAGAGCGCGTGGCGCTCGGTGTCGGCGCCGTCGCCTGCGGCCTCCAGGCCGATGAGGCGCACGTCGGCGTCGTCGAGGAAGGCGTGGAAGATGCCCATCGCGTTCGAGCCGCCGCCGACGCAGGCGAGCACCGCGTCCGGCAGCCCGCCGGTCATGGCGATGGTCTGCTCGCGCGCCTCCTCGCCGATGGCGCGGTGGAAGTCGCGCACCATCTCCGGGAACGGGTGCGGGCCCGCGACGGTGCCCATGAGGTAGTGGGTGGAGTCGACGTTCGCGACCCAGTCGCGCAGCCCCTCGTTGATGGCGTCCTTGAGCGTGCGGGAGCCGCTCGTGACCGGCACGACCTCGGCGCCCAGCAGCCGCATCCTGGCGACGTTGAGCGCCTGGCGCTCGGTGTCGACCTCGCCCATGTAGACGACGCACTCCATGCCGAAGAGCGCGGCGGCCGTCGCGGTGGCGACGCCGTGCTGCCCCGCGCCGGTCTCGGCGATGAGCCGCGTCTTGCCGAGCCGCTGCGCGACGAGCGCCTGGCCGAGCACGTTGTTGATCTTGTGGCTGCCGGTGTGGTTGAGGTCCTCGCGCTTCAGCAGGATGCGCGCGCCCGCCTGCGCGCTCAGCCGGGTGGCCTCGGTGAGCATCGACGGCCTGCCGGTGTAGTCGCGCGAGAGCCGCGCGAACTCGGCCTGGAACTCGGGGTCCGCCTTGCACGCCTCGTAGCAGGCGGCGAGCTCGTCGATCGCGGCCATGAGCGGCTCGGGCATGAAGACGCCGCCGTAGCCGCCGAACCAGGGCCCGTGCTGCTCGCGGAGCTTCGTGGTCTGTGCCTGCGCGCTGTCTGCCTGCGTGCTGTCGACC
>JBAZPY010000222.1:0-3787 GCA_041645515.1 Agrococcus sp. | reverse complement strand
TACCGCATCCTCTCGGGCGTCGAGACGGCGGCCGCTCGTCCGCCACCCCAGCCGTGGGACGACCGCGTCAGCCGCGCTGCGCCGCGATCTTGCCGAGCACGCCGTTGATGAACGTGCCGGAGCGCTCGGTCGACAGCTCGTTCGCGAGGTGCACGGCCTCCGACACGATCACGCTCACCGGTGCCGTCTCGTGCTCGAGCTCCCAGACGCCCACGCGCAGGATCGCGAGGTCGGTGCGCGGCATCCGGTCGATCGGCCAGTTGGCGCTCGAGGAGGCGATCAGCTCGTCGATGCCGTCGAGCTCGTCCGCGACGCCCGCGACGATCTCCCGCGCGAACGGGAACCAGCCGTGCGACGCCCAGGACAGCCGGTCTGCGGTGTCGCGCAGCACCGTCTCGGGCGCCTCGTCGCGCGCCTGCGCGGAGTAGAGCACCTCGACGGCGTGCTTGCGCGCCTTCCGCCGGGAGGGGTAGGTCTCCTCGCCCACGTCAGTTGACGCGGCCGAGGTAGCTGCCGTCGCGGGTGTCGACCTTGACGCGGGTGCCCTGCTCGACGAACAGCGGCACCTGGATCTCGGCACCGGTCTCGACGGTCGCGGTCTTCGTGCCCGCGCTCGAGCGGTCGCCCTGCAGGCCCGGCTCGGTGTAGGTGATCTCGAGCACGACGGATGCGGGCAGCTCGACCTGGAGCGCCTCGCCCTCGTGCATGGAGATGGTCGCGGTGCCGTTCTCGAGCAGGAAGCGCGCGCTGTCGCCGACGATGTCGGCGGGGATCGGCAGCTGCTCGTACGTGTCGTTGTCCATGAACACGAAGTCGGTGCCGTCGTTGTAGAGGAACTGGTAGTCGCGGCGGTCGACGGTCGCGAACTCCACCTTCGTGCCGGCGTTGAAGGTCTTGTCGACGACCTTCTGGCTGCGGGCGTTGCGGAGCTTGGTGCGCACGAAGGCGCCGCCCTTGCCGGGCTTGACGTGCTGGAACTCGATGACGCTCCAGAGCTGGCCGTCGAGGTTCAGCACCGCGCCGTTCTTGATGTCGTTCGTGGTTGCCATGCGGGGTCCGTTCCGTGGGTTCGTGGGGCCCTCAGCGGACCGACAGATGATTCTAGCGGGCAGCGATCGCGGCGGCCGCCAGGCGGTAGCCGTCGAGGCCGAAGCCGGCGATGACGCCCGTGGCGACGGCCGAGACGACGGAGGTGTGGCGGAACGCCTCCCGCGCGTGCGGGTTGGAGATGTGCACCTCGACGAGCGGCGCGACGCCCTGCAGCTGCGCGCACGCGTCGCGCAGGGCGTACGAGTAGTGGGTGAACGCGGCCGGGTTGAGGATGACGGGCGTCGCGGCGTCGACCGCCTCGTGGATCCAGCCGACGAGCTCGGCCTCGTCGTCCGTCTGCCGCACGTCGGCCTCGATCGGCGCATCCGTCGTGCCCACCGACGCCACGAGCGGCGCGATGTCGGCGAGCGTCGCCGTGCCGTACACGTCGGGCTCGCGCGTGCCGAGCCTGCCGAGGTTCGGGCCGTTCAGGACCAGGATGCGCATGCCGCCAGTCTGGCAGGTCGGCGCGACCGGCGAGGTGGTCGGGTCGGCGCTACATCTCGCCCTCGAACAGCCCGATGCTGTTGCCGTCGGGGTCGGTGAACACGGCCCACCAGCTGGTCGGCGTGATCTCCTCCTTCGGCAGCGTCACCGAGCCGCCGAGCTGCTCGACCTTCGCGAGCGCCTCGTCGATCGAGTCGACCTCGATCACCGAGCGGGGCTGGTCGAACCCCTCCTCGCGCGCGGTGAGGGCGCCGCCGGAGACGCCGTTGGGCGCCCGCCACATGGGGTAGCCCTCGTAGCCCTCCGACTCGGTGATCTGCCAGCCGAAGACGCTGCCGTAGAACGCCGTCGCGCGCGTCATGTCGCTGACCGGGATCTCGAGGTGCGTGATGTCGCCGTGTGCCATGGCAGGGAGTCTGCCGCGCGCCGTGCCGTGCCGCCAGCCCCAGCTCGGGAAGCGACCACTCGCGCTCGGAGATGGCCGCGCGCGTGCGGCGGACGGCGGCGCGCGGGCTCAGTCGGCGAGCGACTGGTAGGCCATGAACAGCAGGCTGTCGTCCGGGCCCTCGAGGATGCGCGGCTTCGCGACGTCGTCGAGCACAACGAAGCGCAGCATCGAGCCGCGCGTCTTCTTGTCCTTGCGCATCGTGCCGAGCACGGTCTGCCAGCGGCCCAAGGGGTAGGTCGTGGGCAGCTCGAGCGATTGCAGGATCGCCCGGTGCCGGTCGACCACGGGCTCCGGGAGCCGGCCGGCGAGCCGCGACAGCTCCGCGGCGAACATCATGCCGATCGAGACGGCCGCGCCGTGCCGCCAGCGGTAGCGCTCCGTGTGCTCGATCGCGTGACCGAGGGTGTGGCCGTAGTTGAGGAACTCGCGCTCGCCGTGCTCGCGGAAGTCGTTCGCGACCACGCGCGCCTTCACCTCGATCGAGCGCGCGATGGCCTCCTGGAACTCCGGCGTCGCCGGGTCGGTGGTCGCGTCGAGCGAGCCCTCCAGCAGCTCGAGGATGCGCGGGTCGGCGATGAAGCCGGCCTTGACGACCTCGGCGAAGCCGGTGAGCAGCTCGTTGCGCGGCAGCGAGTCGACGAGCTCGAGGTCGGCGACCACCGACGCCGGGTGGTGGAACGCGCCGACGAGGTTCTTGCCCTGCTCGGTGTTGATGCCGGTCTTGCCGCCGACGGCCGCGTCGACGATGCCGAGCACGCTCGTGGGCGCCTGGATGATCCGCACGCCGCGCAGCCACGTCGCGGCGACGAAGCCGGCCAGGTCGGTGACGGCGCCGCCGCCGAGGCCGAGCACCGCATCCGTCCTCGAGAACTCCGCCTGCCCCATGATCTGCCACAGGAACTGCGCGACCTCGATGCGCTTCGCCGCCTCCGCGTCGGGCACCTCGGCGAGCAGCACCTCGACGTCGAGCTCGGCCTTGATGTGATCGGCGATGCGGCTCATGGCCGGCTGGTGCACGACGAGCAGCCGGGTGGCGTCCCCGAGCGACGCGCGGATGCGGTCGACCAGGATGCCCCTGCCGACGTGGACCTCGTAGGGCGCCTCGGTCTCGACGCGGATGGTGGTCATGCGCTCCCCCTCTGGTGTGTCACAGCCCGCGCTCCGCGAGCCAGGCCTCGAGCCGGTCGACCAGCTGGGCGATGGGCGTCCTCGACGTGTCGACGACGGTGTCCGCGAGCTCGCGGTAGATCGGGTCGCGCTCCGCGGCGATGCGCCGCCAGGCGCCGATGCCGTCGGCGACGAGCGGACGGCCGCCGCCCGCGAGGCGACGCTCGACCGCCTGCTCGTCGACGGTCACGAGCACGACGGTCGCGTTGGCGAGCAGCGCGCGGGTGCGCTCGTCGAGCACCGCTCCCCCGCCGAGCGCGACGACCGCGCCGGGCACGAGCGCCTGCCGCACGGCGTCGGCCTCCCAGCGGCGGAAGGCCGGCTCGCCGCGCTCGGCGAACACCTGCGGGATGGGCCCGTACTCGAGCGCGACCATCTTGTCGGTGTCGGCGAAGGTGCGGCCGATGCGGGCGGCGAGCTTGCGGCCGAGCGACGACTTGCCCGCGGCCATCGGGCCGATGAGCGCGACGGGCGGCACGGTGCCGGCCTCGTCACCGGGCCGGGGGCCCGGGCCGTCGGCGGTCACGGTGCGGTGCGCAGCTGCTCGGGGATCGCGGCGAGGTAGGCGTCGAGGTTCCTGCGCGTCTCGGCGACCGAGTCGCCGCCGAACTTCTCGACCATCGCGTCGGCGAGCAC
>JBAZPY010000221.1:0-3808 GCA_041645515.1 Agrococcus sp. | reverse complement strand
CGCGGTCTCGTTCCTCGCGCCGACGCTGTTCGGCATCTTCGTGTCGGTCACGGGCGACACTCGCTACGGCATCCTCGGCATCGTGCTCGTGCTGCTCGCGGGCCTCGCGCTCGTGCTCCCGGTGCACCCGAAGCCGACGGTGATCGACGACGAGCGGGACGCGCGCACCTCGTAGCCCCGTCTCGCGTTCCGGTACGGATCTGCGGATGCGACCGCCACGCACCCGCAGATCGGTGCAGGTGATCGAGGAGCCTTCGATGTGCCTGTACCGATCTGCGGGTGCGGGAGCGGCACACCCGCGGATCGGTGCCGGCGCGCGGCGCCGTCGCGGCAGCCCGGCCCGTTGCGGCGCACGTCCGCTCATCCACAGGCTCGGGCGGATGCCGCACGCGCGCGACGCGGGTCGGTCCACCATGCGCGGGTGAATCGTCGCGCACCGCTTCCCGAGCCCTTCGCCGACGGCCCGTTCGCGGTCGCGACCGCGCTCGAGGGCGGCGTCTCGCCCAGCAGGCTCCGCAGCGCCGACCTGGTCGCTCCGTTCTCCGGAGTCCGCACCCTGGGTCCGCCGGCCGACGTGATCGAGCTCGCGGCCGCGTACGCGCAGCGCATGCGCCCGGGCCACGTGTACGCCGGCGTCACGGCGGCTCGCGCGTGGGGACTCCCGGTCGCCACCGAATGGCAGCGTTCCGAGCCGCTCGTCGTCGGCGTGCCGGCCGGGACGACGCGGACGCGAGCGCGCGGCGTCCGCACGCGCGAGTTCGACGCGACGCGACTCGAGTCGGGCGTCCTCGACGGGCTCCCCGTGCTCGGCCCGGCCTCGACCGTGATGTCGCTGGCCAGGGAGACGCCTCACGCCGATCTGGTGGTGCTGATGGACTCGCTGGTGACGCCGTCGGAGCGGTATCGCGACCTGCGGCTTGCGCGCCGACCGTTCACGGATCCGGCAGCGCTCGCCGCGTTCGCCGAGCGATGCCGCGGACTGCATGGCGCCGCCGCGTTCGCTGCGGCCGTCGCAGACTCGCGCGTCGGCGCGGATTCGCCGCAGGAGACGCGCTCGCGCCTCACGATCGTCGCGGCGGGGCTGCCGGAGCCGGTCGTGCAGCTCGAGGTGTGGGTCGACGGGGTGCTCCGTGCCGAGATCGACCTCGCCTATCCCGACTGGAGGATCGCGATCGAGTACGAGGGCGAGCATCACTTGACGGATGCTGCGCAGTGGGCCAAGGACATCCGCCGTCAGGAGCTGCTCGAGTCGCTCGGCTGGATCGTCATCCGGGTGACGAAGGCCGACCTGCACGACGGCGGACGCCGCCTGATCGAGCGGGTTCGCGCCGCACTGGCACGGCGAGGCATCGAAGCCTGAGGGCTGCCGGTACGGATCGGCGGGTGCACGCTTCGAACACCCGCAGATCGGTACGGCAACGCCCGAGGCGTCGCGGACGCCGGTACCGATCTGCGGGTGCGTCGCGAGCGCACCCGCAGATCGGTGCAGAAAGCGAGGCGCGGGCGCGGCGGCGGGAGCGCGACCCAGGCGAGAGCGGGCGCGGGTGCGCGAGCGGGTGCGGGTGCAGGTGCAGGTGCAGGTGCAGGTGCAGGTGCAGGTGCGGGAGCATGAGGGGATGCGAGCGGGAGCGAGCGGCATGACGAGCATCGAGCTGCTGCTCGAGGACGCCGGCGAGGCGCGGGTCCGCGCCGAGTCGGAGGCACTCGCCGCCGCCGGGATGTCGAGCCTCGCCCGCCACGACGCGCCCAGCAACCGACCGCACGTGACGCTGCTGGCGCGCTCGACGCCGGTCGCGCATCCGCTCGGCATGGACGACGCGGCGCTGCCGCTGCCGCTCGTGCTCGGACCGCCCGTGCTGCTCGGGGACGGCGACCGGCGCGTGCTCGCGCGCGCCGTCGTGGCGTCCGCGGCCCTGCTCGCGCTGCACGCGGAGGTGCTGCGCGCGGCGGGACGCGGTGACGATCCCCCGCACCTGTCGCCCGGCAGCTGGCTGCCGCACGTCACGCTCGCGCGGCGCATCCGACTCGCGGATGTGCCCGCCGCGCTCGGCCTGCTGGGCCCGCCCATCGAGGCGCAGGGCGTGGCGCTGCGGCGATGGGATGCGGCGACCGCGACGGTCTCGCTCGTCGCCGGACGCTGATCCGGATGCCGAAGGGGCCGCGCCTGGCCCGCGGCACTGAGGTGCGACGCCGGCACCTCAGCCGCGAGCCCGGGCGCGAACATAGGGCATCTGCCCGATGTGGTCGTTCCGCCTCAGCGAGGAGCGTGACGGTCGTCATCTCGGCGCTGCAGGCACCGGGTGCGACCCGAAGGAGCGACATCATGGACCAACTGGATCTGGCGGTCGCGATGCAGACCGTCGCTGCGCGCCAAGCCACCACCATCCGCGAGGCCGAGCGCCGCAGGATGCTCAGCGAGCGCAGGACCGAGCAGCCGGAGCCGACCGTCGCGGCCCCGACAGCCCCTCGCGCCGGCGTCCTCGGCTGGCTGGGCGAGCACGTCCACATCTCCCACCGGAGCCCCGCGACGCCGTAGCGGCCCCCTGGCGCATCGGACCCACCGGTGCAACCCTGGGTGCATGCTCTCGCCGGCGACGAGCGCCGCGACCATCGGGCGCGCACGAGAGCTCGAGGCGCTGCGCGCCGCGCAAGCCGCGAGCAGATCCGGCACGCCCCGCGGCGTGGTGGTCGCGGGCGAAGCCGGCATCGGCAAGTCCCGGCTGCTGGCTGACTTCGTCGCCGGGTTACCAGCCGAGGTGGTCGTCGCGCGAGGCCAGTGCGTGGCGATGGGCTCGATCACGACGCCGTTCGCGCCGCTCCGCGGCCTGCTGCGCGATCTCGTCGACCGGCTCGGCGCGCCGGCCCTGATGGCGGCGGCGGGGCCCACCGGTCGGCTGCTGCCCGCGGTGCTTCCCGAGCTCTCGGCAGAGCCCGCCGGCGAGATCAGCCAGGAGCAGCTCCACGACGTCGTGAGCGTGCTGCTGGAGAGCGTGTCGGCGCTGACACCCGTTGTCGCGATCGTCGAGGACGTCCATTGGGCGGACGTGGCCACGCTCGATCTGCTTCGCAGCCTCCTGCAGACGCTCCGCCGCGGCCAGCTGCTCATGGTGCTCAGCTACCGCACGGACGATGTCGGGCGAGGGCACCCGCTGCGCCCGTTCCTGACCGAGCTCGAGCGCGCCCGAGGCGTCGGGCGCGTCGAGCTGGCCCGCCTGACCGGCGACGAGGCGGTCGAGCAGGTGCGGCAGATCCGCGGCGATCTGCCGGAGCCCGACGATCTCACCGCGCTCATCGAGCGCAGCGATGGCATCCCGTTCTTCGTCGAGGAGCTGCTCGCCCTCGACGCCGCTCCTGACGAGCCGCTGCCCGAGACGCTGCGCGAGCTCGTGCTCGCCCGGTACGCGCGGCTGACACCGGCGACGCAATCGGTGCTGCGCCTCGTCGCCGCCGGCGGCGTCACGGTGCCGCACGCCCTCGTCAGCGAGGTGCACGGAGGTGAGTCGGATGCGTTCGACGAAGCCATGCGAGAGGCGATCGGCGCGCACATCGTGACGACTGACGGCGACGCCTACTCCTTCCGGCACGCGCTCACGCACGAAGCGGTGCACGACGAGCTGTTGCCGGGAGAGCGCAGCCGCTTCCACGCCGGGTACGCGCGCGTGCTCGAGCAGCAGCCCGATCAGGGCGGCCGATCGGCCGAGATCGCACATCATTGGCTCGCGGCGCACGATGAGCCCCGAGCGTTCGCCGCGCTCGTCGCGGCCATGCGGGAGGCGCGCGCGGCCGGGGCGCCGACGGCCGCGGCGCA
>JBAZPY010000220.1:0-3811 GCA_041645515.1 Agrococcus sp. | reverse complement strand
CCGAGGCAGCGCAGCGCCGCAGGCTCGCGCTCGCCGACGCCGCAGCGGCCCGCCAGGCCCTCGCGGCGCTCGAGGAGGGTGCCGCGAACGCGCTCGCCCTGCGGGGGCTCGCGGGCGCCCTCCGCGGCGAGAACCCGCGGCGGCAGGACATCGAGACCTACGTGCTCGCGACGCGGCTCGCGGCGATCGTCGACGCGGCGAACCTGCGGCTCGCGGGCATGACGGGAGGGCGCTTCTCGCTGCTGCACGACGAGTCGACCGCGTACCGCGGGCGGGCGAGCGGGCTCGGCCTGCTCGCGCTCGACGCGCACACCGGCAAGGCGCGCACGACGGAGTCGCTGTCCGGCGGCGAGACGTTCCTCGCGTCGCTCGCGCTCGCGCTCGGGCTCGCAGACGTGGTGCAGGCGGAGTCGGGTGGCGTCTCGCTCGAGACCCTCTTCGTCGACGAGGGCTTCGGATCGCTCGACGCCGACACGCTCGAGCACGCCATGGCCGTGCTCGACGACCTCCGCGCCGGCGGCCGCAGCGTGGGCGTGATCAGCCACGTCCAGCAGATGCAGGAGCGCATCCCCGCCCGCATCCGTGTGGTGCCGGTGCCCGGAGGCGGCAGCCGCATCGAGGTCGCCCAGGGCGCCGCCGCGGCGGCTGGGTAGGCTCCGGTCGCATGCACGACTTCGACGAGCGCCCCCAGCACGGCCGCCGCATCGACATCGGGTCGCTCGAGGCGTTCGACCGCTTCGCGGCGCCCGCCCGCAGCATGCGCGGCTGGCGCATCCAGGACGTCGACCTCCGCGAGCGGGCTGCGGAGCTCGAGGGGCTCGACGGCGACGGCGCGCTGCTGCTGGGTGTCGACCTGCCGGCGGAGGCGAAGGCGCGGCTCGTGGGCCAGGGCGCGCTCGTCTTCGACGACGTGCCGGAGGTGCCGTTCAACGCCTACCGGTCGACGCTCTACTCCCCCGACGACCTGGTCGCCGGCATGGAGGACGGCTACCCCTCGAGCTTCGACGCGCGCGTCTACGCCTGGTCCCGCACCCGGCACCATGACATCGCGAACACGCTCGCGGCGGCGCTCCACGACCATTCGATCGACGACGCGCTCGCCGACTGGGTGCGGGGCAAGGCGATCGTCGGCATCATGGGCGGCCACGCGCTGCGGCGGGACGCCGTCGAGTACCGGCAGGCGGCGCACCTCGCGCATGGGCTCGCCCGTGCGGGCCGCGTCGTCGCCACCGGTGGCGGCCCCGGCGCGATGGAGGCCGGCAACCTGGGCGCCAGGGCGGTCGGCCTCTCGACCGACGAGCTCGACGCGGCGATCGACGAGCTCGCCGCCGTGCCGTCGTTCAAGGGCGCGATCCCGGAATGGATCGCGTCGGCGCAGCGCATCGCGGCGAGGGTCGGCGACGGCGTCTCGCTCGGCATCCCCACCTGGCACTACGGGCACGAGCCGCCCAACTCGTTCGCGACCTCGATCGCGAAGTACTTCCAGAACTCGGTGCGCGAGGACATCCTGTTGCGCGTCGCGAACGCGGGCGTCGTGGTGCTGCCCGGCGGCGGAGGCACTGTGCAGGAGATCTTCCAGGACGCGTGCGAGAACTCCTACGCCGAGGACGGCGCGTGGGCGCCGCTCGTGCTGCTCGGCGAGCGCTACTGGACCGAGACGATGCCGGCGTGGCCGCTGCTGCAGGCCGTCATGCGCGACCGGCCGGGTGCCGCCGGCATCGCGCTCGTCGACACCCCTGCCGATGCGGTGGCTCGGATCGCGGCGTTCGATCCGGACGTCCGGCGTGCGAGCGGGGGCTGACGCGCGGAGACCCGGCCACGGCCTACGCCTCCAGCTCCCCTGCGATGCGCCGCTCGAGGTCGTCGGTCGTCGCCTCCGGGAGGGCGATGAGCCCGTCGAGCTCCCTCCGCGCCTGCTTGTACGCGCTCTGCCGCTCCGCCGGGGTCGACGCCTCGCTCTCGGCGAGCGCCATGAGCCGCTGTGCGGCCTGCAGGCGGCGGCGCTCCGGTTCGCTGAAGCCCGACTGCGCGCGCCGCTTCGCCTCCCGCACGGCAGCCTCGAAGGCGACCTCGTAGTCGCGCACCGCCTCGCGGTACCGCTCGAGCGCGCCTGCCGGCCGCAGCGCATCCGGCGATTCGGGCCGAAGCCCGTCGGCCACTCGCCTGGCCCGGTGGAACGTCTGGGTGAGGGGCTCGCGCATGTCGGTCACGAGCGGGTAGTCGATGAGCTTCGCGACGTCGAGCTCGAAGTCGAGCCACCGGCGGTCGGTGTCGTCGTGGTCGGCGAGGATGCGCTCGATCTGCCGGTCGCGATCGGCGGCGTCCTGCTCGGCAGCGGTGGGTCCGGGCGGCGTCACCGGCAGCACGGGCGCACGACGGATGCGCTCGAGCTCGATCCGGTCGCGCCGACGACGCTCGTTGTACTTCGCGACGCCGCCGATCCAGCCGCCGACGATCGGTCCGACGATGAAGATCAGCCACCAGTAGCTGCCGGCGAACTGCAGGAGGTCATCCACATGGGAAACGTATCGGTACGGGTGAGAGGATCGCCCCCGAGGCCCGACCCGGGCCGGAAGGAGGCATCATGAGCGACATCCAGAACCCGCTGCAGAACCGGACGCAGCCCACGCCGCCGTCGACGACGATCGCCGAGTTCGACACCTACGAGGAGGCCCAGGCCCTCGTCGACCGGCTCTCGGACGCCAAGTTCGCGGTCGAGCACGTGCGCATCGTCGGCACCGGCATCACGACCGTCGAGCAGGTGCTCGGACGGATGACCTACGGCCGCGCGGCGCTCTCGGGCGCCCTGGGCGGCGCCTGGTTCGGCCTGTTCATCGGCCTGCTCTTCGGGCTCATCATCGTCGACTCCTGGAGCTGGGTGCTCTGGTCGGTGCTGATGGGCGCCGCGTTCGGCATCATCGCGGGCGTCGTGCAGCACGCCTTCACCGGCGGCAAGCGCGACTTCGCGAGCGTCAAGGGCATCCAGGCCGCCCGCTACGGCGTGCAGGTCACGAACGAGCACGCCGCAGAGGCGGTGCGCCTCATGGGGCAGGCGCGCTAGGCGGCGCTGGCGTGCTCGACGTGCTCGCGCTCGGCGGGCACGACATCCGCGGGCTTCCGCAGCCACAGCGTGGCGATCACGCCGAGCGTCCAGAGCGCCGCGGCACCCATGAACGCGATGCGCGCGCCCTCCAGCAGGGCCTCGCCGTGGCCGACGCCCTCGGCGACGAGCTGCGCCTGGCGGGTGGCCATGATCGTGACGAACGCCGCGGTGCCGGCGGCGCCGGCGACCTGCTGCACGGTGCTGAGCACCGCTGAGCCGTGGCCGTACAGGTGCTTCGGCAGCGCGCCGAGCGAGACGGTGAACAGCGGCGGGAACGTGAACGCGAAGCCGAGGCTCAGCGTCATCTGCATCACGAGCACGAGGTACCAGGGCGTCGAGATGTGCAGCTGCGTGTAGAGCACGAGCGCGGTGAGGATGACGAGCGCGCCGGGGATCACGAGCGGGCGCGGACCGAAGCGGTCGTACAGCTTGCCCACCACAGGACCGAGCAGTCCGGTGAGGAGCGCGCCCGGGAAGGTGATGAGGCCCACCTGCAGCGGCTCGAGGCCCATCGAGTCCTGCAGGATCAGCGGGAGCGTGATGAGGGTGCCGAACATCGCCGCCATCGCGAGGCCCATCACCACGACGGCCGCCGTGAACAGCGGGTGCCGGAACGTGCGCAGGTCGAGCAGTGCGTCGTCGGTGCGCTGCAGGCGCCGCTGCCGCAGGACGAACAGCACCAGCGACACGACGCCGACGGCCAGCGAC
>JBAZPY010000219.1:0-3822 GCA_041645515.1 Agrococcus sp. | reverse complement strand
TCCCGTACGCGGAGACGCCCGACCAGCTCACCACGATCGAAGAGGTCAAGCGCGACATGGAGCGCTCGGTGCCGATGGACCGGCTGCTCTCGGGCGACGTCGGCTACGGCAAGACCGAGGTGGCGGTGCGCGCCGCGTTCAAGGCGGTGCAGGACGGCACGCAGGTCGCGGTGCTCGTGCCGACGACCCTGCTCGTCCGGCAGCACTTCGAGACGTTCGCCGCGCGCTTCGCCGGGTTCCCGGTGCAGGTGCGAGCGCTCAGCCGGTTCCAGAGCGACAAGGAGGTCCGCGAGACCATCGCGGGGATCGCCGACGGCACCGTCGACGTCGTGATCGGCACCCACCGCATCCTCTCGGAGGGTGTGCAGTTCAAGGAGCTCGGCCTCGTCGTCATCGACGAGGAGCAGCGCTTCGGCGTCGAGCACAAGGAGCGGCTCAAGGCCATGAAGGCCAACGTCGACGTGCTCTCGATGTCGGCGACGCCCATCCCTCGCACCCTCGAGATGGCGGTCACCGGCATCCGCGAGATGTCGACGCTCGCGACCCCGCCGGAGGCGCGCCACCCCGTGCTCACGTTCGTCGGCGCCTACAACGAGCAGCAGGTGGCGGCCGCGATCCGCCGCGAGCTGCTGCGCGAGGGCCAGGTGTTCTTCGTGCACAACCGCGTCTCGTCGATCAACCGGGTCGCGGCGCAGCTGCGCGAGCTCGTGCCAGAGGCCCGCATCGGCGTCGCCCACGGCAAGATGCCCGAGACGGCGCTCGAGCGCGTCATCGTCGACTTCTGGGAGAAGCAGTACGACGTGCTCGTCTCGACGACGATCGTCGAGACCGGCCTCGACATCCCGAACGCCAACACGCTCATCGTCGACCACGCGGAGCGCTACGGGCTCAGCCAGCTGCACCAGCTGCGCGGGCGCGTCGGCCGCGGCCGCGAGCGCGCGTACGCGTACTTCCTCTACGACGCCGAGAAGCCGCTGTCGGAGACCGCGCACGACCGGCTCGAGACGATCGCGGTGCACAACGAGCTCGGCGCCGGCATGCAGGTGGCGCTCAAGGACCTCGAGATCCGCGGCGCCGGCAACCTGCTGGGCGGCGAGCAGTCGGGCCACATCGCGGGCGTGGGCTTCGACCTCTACCTGCGGATGGTGGGGGAGGCCGTCGCGGTCTTCCGCGGCGAGGAGGACGAGGGCCCGCGCGAGCTGCGGCTCGAGCTGCCGGTGGACGCGGTGATCCCCGAGGAGTACGTCGACGCCGAGCGGCTGCGGCTCGAGGCCTACCAGAAGCTCTCCGCGGCGGCCTCGTCGCGCGACGATGCGGCGATCGACCACGTCGTGGAGGAGCTGCGCGACCGCTACGGCGAGCCGCCGGCGCAGGTCACGGCGCTCGTCGCGATGGCCCGGCTGCGGCGGAAGGCGCAGCGCGCCCAGCTGTCCGAGGTGATCACCGTCGGACCCAACCTGCGCGTCGGCCCGGCCGACCTGGCCGAGTCGGTGCAGCTGCGGCTGCGCCGCATGTACCCGGAGTCGAAGCTCAACGCGCAGGCGAAGACCGTCGTCGTGCCCATCCCGACCGCCGGCGGCGGCCGCCTGGCCGGCACGCAGGCGGAGCCGCTGCCCGACGCCGAGCTCATCGCGTGGGTCGACGCGCTGCTCGACGCGATCTTCCCGCCGACGAAGGAGCCGGCGGCCGAGGACGCCGAGGTTAGGTCGTCGTCGTGAGCGCGCTCGAGGAGCTCGTCGCCGTGATGGCGCGCCTGCGCGGCCCTGGCGGCTGCCCCTGGGACGCCGAGCAGACGCACGCCTCGCTGGTGCCGTACGTCATCGAGGAGGCGCACGAGCTGGTGGAGGCGGTGGAGACCGGCGACGACGCCCACCTGCGGGAGGAGCTCGGCGACGTGCTGCTGCAGGTCGTCTTCCACGCCGACATCGCGCGCGCCGAGGGCCGCTTCGACCTCGAGACGATCGCCCGCACGCTGATCGCCAAGCTGCGCCGCCGGCATCCGCACGTCTTCGACGACCTCGCCGTCGACGGCGTCGCCGACGTCGTGGCGAACTGGGATGCCATCAAGCGCGCCGAGAAGCCGGAGCGGTCGAGCGCCCTCGACGGCATCCCGGCCGGGCTCCCCGCGCTCGCGCGCGCCGAGAAGGTCGTGAGCCGCGCGCGCCGGGCCGGGCTCGAGGTGCCGGTCGCCCCGGCTCCGCGCACCCCTGGCCCCGCCGACGAGGAGTCGCTCGGCGCCGTGCTGCTCGGCATCGCGCGCGACGCGAACGACCGCGGGCTCGACGCCGAGCGCGCCCTGCGCGCCGCGACGCGCGCCCTCGAGGTCGAGCTGCGCGAGCAGGAGGCGGCGCAGGGCCCGGGCCCGGCTACGGGCGGATGACGACGTTGCCGACCTTCCGGCCGGAGTCGGCGATCTCGTAGGCGCGCTGGATGTCGGCCATCGGCAGCGATTCCTGGATGACCGGGTCGAGCTCGCCGCTCGCGACGAGGTCGAGGAGCCGCGCCATGTGCTCCGGGCGCGAGCCGGAGACGCCGGCCTTGACGCGCCCCCGAGCCGCGAGGGTCTGCCAGAGCGTGGCGAGCACGAGCACGAGCATGCCGCCCTCGGCGAGCAGCGCCCGGCCGGCGCGGGTGGAGAGCGCGCCGACGGTGTCGAGCACGATGTCGAAGCGCTCCGGGATCCGCTCGACCGGCGTCTCGGTGTAGTCGATCACCGCGGCAGCCCCCAGCCGCCGCGCGAGCTCGGCGTTGCGGCCGCTCGTGACCGCTGTCACGCGAGCGCCGGCGAGCCGGGCCACCTGCACGAGGCTCGACCCCACCGCGCCCGAGGCGCCCACGACCAGCACCGACTGGCCCTCGCGCAGGTGGGCCACGTCCTCGAGGAAGTGCAGCGCGGTGCAGCCGCCGAAGAGCACCGCGGCCGCGGCATCGTGCGGGACGCCCGCGGGCTTCGGCACCAGCCGGTCGGCCCGCACCGCGACGAGCTCGCCGTGCGCACCCAGCCGCGCGCCGGTCATGCCGGAGACCTCGTCGCCCACCGCGAGCGACGTGACGCCCTCGCCGAGCGACACCACCGTGCCCGACAGCGCGACGCCGAGCACCCGTCGACGCGGCCCTCGGAGGCCGATGCCGAGGCGCGCCGGCAGCGCGAACCCGCGGGGGAACCGCGCCGCACGCATCCGCGCATCGCCGGAGTTGACGGCGGCCGCGGCGACGCGCACCACCACCTCGCCCTGCCGGGGGACCGGATCGGCGACCTCCATGACCCTCGCCACGCTCGGGGGGCCGTACCGCTCGACGACGACTGCGCGCACGAGTTGCTCCTTACCGCTGGGAGTCGAGGATGACCGGACTCTATCCCCGCGCACCTTGCTCCATGACGCGCTCACGCACGCAGCGGAGGGCGGGCTTCGGCGACCCGACGCTCCAGGCCCTCCAGCAGCAGCTCCAACCCGTAGTCGAACTCGTCCGCGAACGCGTAGCCGCCATCGCCCAGCAGTGCGGCGCGCGAGCGCGCGATGTGTGGATACAGCTCAGCCGACGCCCCGACCTTGGCCGCGAATGCCGCCTCGGCGCCGTCCCCGGGTTCGAACGGCAGGCTCGATTCGGTCAGCGCGAACCCGTACACGTAGGCGTCGATCGCCGAGAACGCGTGTATCGCGAGCGCGGCGCTGAAGCCCTCGGTCGTCAGCACGCCGATCAGCCGGTCGTGGTGCCGCAGCAGCGCTGGGCCGGGGTTGGAGCGCACCAGCATCCCCAGCGCCCACGGATGAGCGGTGAGCACCGACCGCGCCGATCGCGCCCGGCGGGTCAGCGCCTCCC
>JBAZPY010000218.1:0-3832 GCA_041645515.1 Agrococcus sp. | reverse complement strand
CACGACGAGACCGTGCGAGAGGCGCTCCCGCTCGGCGTGGCTCGCTCGCCTGCCGAGCTCCCGCAGCCAGCGGTCGACGCGGCCGGTCTCGGCGCTCGCGCCCAGCCACTCGGCGAGGTTCTCGCTCGCGTGGTCGGTCGCGACCTCGTCGGCCTCGACGCTCGTCACACGCGTGCGCTCCCCCAGGGCCTCCGCGATCGTGGCTGCGAACAGCCCGACCCCGCCGTACAGGTCGAGGCTCCAGCCCGACGCGTCGACGCGGTCGACGTCGATGGCGCGACGGACCGCATCCGTCAGCAGCGCGGGCGCCTCGCGGTGCACCTGCCAGAAGCCCGAGCGGTCGAGCTGGAACTCGCGCCCGTTGACCGTCTCGACGATGGTGTCGGTGCGGCCCCGCTGTGCTTGGATCTCCCGGGGCTCGCCCTCCATCGCGATGACGTCGACCTCGCCCTCGCTCCACTCGACGTAGTCGACGGCGGTGACGCGCGGCAGCGGCTGGTCGAGCTGCGCGGAGCGCTGGATGCCCTCGGTCGCGAGCGGCAGGCTCGTGACGGGCACGACCTCGTGGCTGCGAGGCGCGAACGGCCCCTGGCGGCCGCGGTCGTCGACGTGCAGGCGGACGCGCGTGCGCCAGGCGAGGCCGCCGCGCGCGTCGTCGCCGGGCGCCGCCGCGACCGGCACCTCCCGCGTGATGCCGCCCGTGCGCTCGAGCGCGTCCTCGATCACGCGCTGCTTCAGCAGCCGCTGCCGGGGCAGCCGGATGTGGCCGAACTCGGCGCCGCCGGCGCGCTCGAGCGGCGCACGGTCGATGGAGCCTTCCGCCCACACGTGCGGGACCCGGTCGGGGCTCGCCTCGACGACGTCGAGCGCGACGGCGGTGGCGAACGACTTCTTCACGTCGACGACCTGCGCGCGCACCGTCTCGCCGGGGAGGGTGTCGGGCACGAAGACGACGCGCCCCTCGTGCCGGCCGACGAAGCGGCCGCCGTGGGCGACGTTGTCGATCGTCAGCTCGACGATCTGGCCGGGCTGGATCTGGCCTCGGAGAGCATGGGGTGCGGACATGCACCCATCCTCCCATCGACGTCGGCGAGGGAGCGGCGCGCGGCGCCGATCACCGCATCAGGGCGATGCCCACTGCGTGGTGGGCCAGGTGATGCTCGACAGCCTCGCCTGACCCGCGACGGAGGGGTGGAAGTAGTCGCGCGTCGAGATGTCGGTCCTGGCGAAGGCGTATCCGGCGACCGCCCCGCCGTCGTAGCGGCAGCTCACGACGACCGCGCACGCCTCCTGCAGCGCGACGTTGTAGTCGTTCACGCGCTGCTGCACCGCGGCGCGGCGCTGCAGGTCCGCCGGCTGGGTGCTGATCGGGTTGGCGAGCATCGACTGGCAGATGCGCAGCAGGCTCCAGGTGAGCCTCGCGCTGCTGCTGGTGCGGTTGACCTCGTAGAGGCGCTGCAGGCTCGGGATGCTCGCGACGACGATCTGCGGCGGCGCGGCGCTCGCGCTGAGGGTGGCGAGCGCGGCGGCCACGTTCGCCTTGAAGGTCGCTATGGACGTCATCTCGGCGGCCGTGCGCGTGCACGCGTCGTTCGCGCCGATCTCGATGGTGACGTACTGGGCGCCCTGCTGCACCGCGGCGCGCGCCTGCGCGTCGAGCGCCGCGGAGCGCCAGCCGGAGACGGCGTCGTTGTAGGCGATCAGGGTCGTGGCCCCGGCCGCTCGCAGGCGCAGCAGGTGCGAGGCGACGGTGGTGCTGGAGCCGGTCGCCCAGCTGTTCTGCGCGCAGCCCGACCAGCTGCTGCACGACGACACCCCGAGCGTGATCGAGTCGCCGAGGGCCGCCATGCGCGTGACCTGGGACGGCGGAGGAGCAGCAGCATGGGCGGCGGTCGTCGAGACGACCGATCCCGAGAGCACGAGCGCTGCCGCGGCCAGGGCGGCGATCAGGTGACGGCTGCTGCGACGGACGCCCATGTCGGGCTCCTTTCCGAACACTGCTCGCGCGAACGGTACACCCGAGGCTGCGCGGGGATGATGCGCCTCCCGCGCGCGTGCCGCCGGCTGGCGGCCGGGCCCCGACGCGGCGTGGGCAGCCTCCGAGCGCAGGTGCGAGGATCGTCGCGTGCAGCTGATCCTCGCCTCCGCCTCGCCCGCCCGCCTCTCGCTGCTGCGCCAGGCCGGCATCGAGCCGATCGTCGCCCCGACCGACCTCGACGAGGATCTGCTGGTCGCCGCGCACGAGGCCGAGCGCGGCCCGCTCGCGCCCGCGGACTACGTGCTGCTGCTGGCTCGCGCGAAGGCCGAGGCGCTCCTCGACCAGGATCCGCTCACCGGCTTCGACGGGCTCGTGCTCGGCGGCGACTCGTCGCTCGAGCTCGACGGCGCCATGCTGGGCAAGCCGCACACGCCGGAGCGCGCACGCGAGCGCTGGCTCGCGCAGCGGGGCCGCTCGGCAACGCTGCACTCCGGCCACTGGATGCTGCGGGTGCGGCATGGCCGCATCGACGACTCGGCGGGGGTCGCGACCGCGACGCACCTCGACTTCTCGCCCGACATCGACGACGCGGAGATCGACGCGTACGTCGCGACCGGCGAGCCGCTCGAGGTCGCCGGCGCGTTCACGATCGACGGCCGTGGCGCAGCGTTCATCGACCGCATCGATGGCGATCCCTCCACCGTGATCGGCATGAGCATCCCGGCGGTGCGCCGGCTGGCCCGCGACCTCGGCGTCGCATGGCCGGTCCTCACCGGCTGAGCGGCGCGCCCGAACGGCCCGCCGCGCAAAGCTTCAGTCCGCGCCACTAGCCTGACCCGCACCGCCGCGCGCGCGGGGGCACGGACGAGGAGGCACGACCATGGCGAGTTCCGCTCGAGCGATGTGGGTGTGGGTGCAGGATGCGGCGCCGCCGGATCCTGCGGCGGTCGCGGCGTTCGCCGCGCAGCAGCGCATCACCGAGGCGTTCGTGAGCGTGCCCTGGGGCGGCCCGACCGCCATTACGCATCAGTGCGTGGCGGCGCTCCGCGCCAAGGGCGTGCGCGTGTCGGCGCTCGGCGGCGACCCGTCGTGGACGACGGGCACGGACGCGGTGACGTGGATGCAGCGGGCGACGGCCGCTTGGCTCTTCGACGGCATCCACCTCGACATCGAGCCGTGGACGCGGCGCGACTGGCCCGGCCGCGAGCTCGAGCTGCTCGCCGGGCTCGAGCGCACGGTGAAGGACATCGCCGGGCGCACGACGCTGCCCGTCGAGGTGGACCTCTCCCCCTGGGTCGCGGACCGGTGGCCGGCGGCGTTCGCCGGGATCGTGCGCCGCGCCGATGCCGTCGGCCTCATGGCGTACCGCGACCGCGCATCCGACGTGCTGGCCGGCAGCGCCACCGCGCGGCGGCTCATCGGCGAGGCGCGCAAGCCCTACCGGGTGGGCGTCGACACGTTCCCGGTGCCCGAGCCGCGGGAGACGTTCGCCGACGACGGCCGCGCCGCGCTCGAGCGGGAGCTCGCCGCCGTGGCGGCGCAGCTCGCCGGCGACCCGAGGTTCGCGGGCGTCGCGATCCACGACTTCGAGCACTGGAGCGCGCTGGGCGCCTGACCTAGGTGGACTGCTGGGTCGTGACGCTCCCGGTACGGTCGGCGAGCGACTCGTCGAGCTCCATGTCGACGGCGGCCTGCTCGAACTGGGCGTTGAGCAGCCGCCAGTAGGCACCCCGCTCGGCGACGAGCTGCTCGTGCGAGCCCTGCTCGACGATGCGCCCCTGCTCCATCACCAGGATGAGGTCGGCGTCGCGGATCGTGGACAGCCGATGGGCGATCACGAACGACGTGCGATCG
>JBAZPY010000217.1:0-3838 GCA_041645515.1 Agrococcus sp. | reverse complement strand
GCCGATGACGACGGCGACGGCGAGCTCGACGACGTTGCCCTGCATCAGGAACTTCTTGAAGCCCTCCATGGGGTCCTCCTCGAGAGTGTGGTGGATGCCCAGGGGAGTGGCGGCTCGGTCAGTCGGTCGAGCTGCTGCCGCTGCTGGGCGCAGCGGGCGTCTTGGCGGGCGCGGCGCTGCCGCTCGCGGCGCGCGAATCGGTGCGGTAGAAGCCCGAGCCGTTGAACGTGACGCCGACGGTGCCGTACTGCTTGCGGAGCGCGCCCTGGCAGCGCTCGCAGACGGTGAGCGACGGCTCGTCGAAGCCCTGTCGAGCCTCGAACGCGTGTCCGCAGGCGGTGCAGGCGTAGGCGTAGACGGGCATTGGTCAGCTCCTCGATGTGGTGTGGATCCCGGACGGCGTCACGACGCCGTCGACAGGCTGGTCGTATGCCGCGTGCGGCACGCTGTCGAACAGCTCGTCGTCATGGACCACGGCATACACCGGAGGACATTCTGCCATCGCGGCGATGGTCTTGTCGAAGAATCCGCGACCGCCGCCGAGCCGCGAGCCGTCGCGCCCGGCCGCCGTGGCCGGGATGAGCATGAGGTCGACCTCGTCGAGCGCGGTCGGCGGCAGCGCCTCGGTGGTCGGCTGCGGCACGCCGAGCGTCGCCTCGACCGTCTCGGTGCCGTCGTGCTCCGCCCAGTCGAGCAGGCCGTCGGGGCGGATGACGGGCAGCAGCACGCGGATGCCCGCCCCGTCGGCCCAGCGCAGGAACGCCCGGGTGTCGGGCTCGTCGGGCAGCGACAAGTAGGCCGAGATCGTGCGGGCGCCGAGCGACTCGGTCAGCCGCTGCAGGTTCGCGGTGAGGGATGCGCTGCGCTCGGCCGCGTCCGCCCCTCGCGCCGCGCGCTGGGTCCGCAGGCGACGGCGCAACGCCCGCTTCGCGTCTTCGACGGTCGACTCGTCATCGCTCACGCCTTCGACCGTAGTGCGTCCGCGCCGAACGGGCGTCTGACCCGACCGCGGGAATCCCGCACCGGGGCAGCCGTTGCACCCAGAGGGCGCCGGTGCGCCCGGAACAGGACGGGATACCGATGGACTACGGCCACGAGCTCGAATTCGGCGTCTTCATCACGCCGAGCAACCGGCCGCCCGAGCAGCCCGTGCGGCTCGCGCAGCTGGCCGAGCAGGAGGGCTTCGACCTCGCGACCTTCCAGGATCACCCCTACCAGCCGGCCTTCCACGACACGTGGACGCTGATGAGCTGGATCGCGGCATCGACCAGCCGCATCCGCATCGCGCCGAACGTGCTCAACGTGCCGCTGCGCCAGCCGGCGGTGGTGGCGCGGAGCGCCGCGAGCCTCGACCTGCTCTCGGGCGGCCGCTTCGAGCTGGGCCTCGGCTCCGGCGGCTTCTGGGACGCGATCGAGGCGATGGGCGGCAAGCGGCTCACGCCCGGGCAGGGCGTGGATGCGCTCGCCGAGGCGATCGCGATCATCCGCGGCGTGTGGGACACGAGCGAGCGCGGCGGCGTGCGCGTCGACGGCGAGCACCATCGCGCCGCCGGCGCGAAGCGGGGGCCGCGCCCCACGCATCCGATCCCGCTCCACATCGGCGCGTACAAGCCGCGCATGCTGCGCCTCACGGGCCGGCTCGGCGACGGCTGGCTGCCGTCGCTCGGCTACATGCAGCCCGGCGACCTCGGCCGCGGCAACCAGGCGATCGACGAGGCCGCCGCGCGAGCCGGCCGCGACCCGCGCGAGATCCGCCGGCTCCTCAACATCAGCGGGGCGATCGCCGAGCGCTCCACCGGCAGGCTCCAGGGTCCGCCCGACCAGTGGGTGGAGGAGCTCGTCGACCTCGCGCTCGGCGAGGGCGTCGGCACCTTCATCCTCGCCGCCGACGACCCGACGCTCATGCAGCGGTTCATGGCCGAGGTCGCGCCGGCCGTGCGCGAGCGGGTCGAGGCGGAGCGCGCGGCGCGCGGCACCGACACGTCGCCCGCCGTGCCGACCGCGGCGCTCGCGAAGCGCGTCGAGGGGCTCGACTACGACGCGATCCCCGCCAGCCTCAAGTCCACCGCGGTCGAGCCCGGCTCGTGGCAGTACCCCGACGCGCAGCACACCTACCTGCGCGGCGGCGCGCCCGGCGTCGTGCTGCGCCCGAAGAGCCCGGCGCAGGTCGCCGACGCGCTCGCGTACGCGCGCAGCCAGGGGGCCGCCCTGCTCGGTGCGGGCTCGGGCCGGGTGCCCCTCAGCATCCGCTCGGCCGGCCACGGCATCTCGGGCCGCTCCACCAATCGGGGCGGCATCGTCATCGATGTCGGCGCGCTCGACCGCATCGACGTGGTGGATGCGCGGCGCCGGCTCGTGCGCATCGGCGCGGGCGCGACGTGGGGCGAGGTCGCGACCGCGCTCGACGAGCACGGCTGGGCGATCACGTCGGGCGACTACGGCGGCGTCGGCGTCGGCGGGCTCGCGACCGCCGGTGGCGTCGGCTTCCTCGGCCGCGAGCACGGGCTCACGATCGACCACATCGAGTCGCTCGACGTCGTGCTCGCGAACGGCCAGCTGGTGCGCGCGAGCCGCGACGAGAACCCGGAGCTGTTCTGGGGCATGCGCGGGGCCGGCGGCAACCTCGGCGTAGCGGTCGCCTTCGAGATGATCGCGCAGCCGGTCGGCGAGATCGGCTTCGCGCAGCTCGCGTTCGATGCGAGTGACACCGCGGACTTCCTCGCCCGGTGGGGCGAGACGACCGAGGCGGCCGACCGGGCGGTGACGCCGTTCCTGCTGCTCGGGCGCGACCAGCCGGGACGCTCGCGCATCGCGCAGGCGATGATCGCAGTCGACGCGTCCGAGCCCGAGGCGATCGTCGACCACCTGCAGCCGTTCGCGGTGGTAGCGCCGCTCGTGCAGCAGCAGGTGGTGCGCACCCGATACGCGGGCGTCATCGACAACGCTCCCGGCGGCGCGCACCAGGGGCAGGGGGAGCCGACGACCCGCTCGGCGCTGCTGCGCTCGATCACGCCGGCCGTAGCGGCGGCGCTCGCCCGCTTCCTCGACGCGGGCACGCACTTCTTCTTCCAGATCCGCGCGATGGGCGGTGCGATCGCCGACGTGCCGGCGGATGCGACGGCGTTCGCCCATCGGGACGCCGGCTTCTCGGTCATCGCCTTCGGCATGGACCGCACCCGCCTCGACGCCGCATGGGACACGCTCGTCGCGCCCCACGCATCCGGCCTCTACCTGTCGTTCGAGACGGATCAGCGCCCCGGCAGGCTCGAGGATGCGTTCCCGCCGGCGACGCTCGCCCGCCTGCGGGCGCTGAAGGCCGAGGTCGACCCGGAGAACCTGTTCCGCGACAACTTCAACGTCGTCGCGCCCGCCGCGGCCGCTCCGCCCGTCTCCCGCTGATCGAGCAGTTGCCGCTCGCCCGTTGATCGAGTAGCTGCCGGCGGAGCCGGCCGCCCCGCCCGTTGATCGAGTAGCTGCCGGCGGAGCCGGCCGCGTATCGAGATCGGCGCGTCGCCTGCTTCGTCTCGATACGCGGCGCCTGCGGCGCTGCTACTCGACGAGCGGGGGAGGCGGGAGCCCGGCCGCCCTTGCCGTTGATCGAGTAGCTGCCGGCGGAGCCGGCCGCGTTTCGAGATCCGCGCGCGTCGGGTGGTTCGTCTCGATACGCGGCGCCTGCGGCGCTGCTACTCGACGAGCGGGGGTGGGCGGGAGCCTGGCCGCACCTTCCGTTGATCGAGTAGCTGCCGGCGGAGCCGGCCGCGTATCGAGATCGGCGCGTCGAGTGGTTCGTCTCGATACGCGGCGCCTGCGGCGCTGCTACTCGACGAGCGGGGTGGGG
>JBAZPY010000216.1:0-3839 GCA_041645515.1 Agrococcus sp. | reverse complement strand
CGAGCGCGCCCGCATCGCCGGTCGCACCCTCGCCGGCGCCGCCGGCCGGCTCGCCGTCACCGCGCGCGCCGTCGCCGACGCCCGGGACGAGCAGGTCGTGACGGTCCGCGACCTGCGCGGCACCGTCGAGACCGCGTACGAGGACGCCGCCGAGCGAGTGGGCGACGCGACCCGCGACGGGGTGCTGCTGCGCGGCGAGGTGCTCGCGCGCTGGCAGGACTTCGTCGGCACCTCCGACGTCTTCCGCACCATCGAGTCCTGGTACTCCCGCACCCGCGACCGCGTGGTCGCCTGGTTCCAGGGCCAGCCGACCCCGCCGGTCGAGGTCGAGCAGGAGATCGAGAGCGGCCTGCACGCCGTCATGGTCGACGAGGCCGGCCGAGCCGCGTCGGATGCGTGGCAGCGGGTGCGCCAGTCGGCCGTCGGCCGCGAGCTGACGGCGGGCGCCGACCTCGCGCACCCCTCGCACGGTCTCTCGGAGCGGGCGAGCCAGCTCGTGCGCGACTGGCAGCTCGCGCTCATGGAGCTCATCACCGAGCAGGCCGCCGGCAAGCGCACGAAGGCGCGCGTCATGTCGCTCGGTCTCAACGTCATCACCGTCGCGCTCATGGTGGTCGTGTTCGCGTCGACCGGCGGCCTCACCGGCGGCGAGCTCGCGATCGCCGGCGGCTCCGCCGTCGTGGGCCAGAAGCTGCTCGAGACCATCTTCGGCGAGGATGCGGTGCGTCGCCTCGCCGCGCAGGCGCGCGACGACCTCGACACCCGGGTGCGCGCGCTCATGGATGCAGAGGCGCGGCGATGGGATGCGCTGCTCGCGCCCGTCGAGCAGGGCACCTCCGGCGACGCGCTGCGGGACGCCGCCGCCGAGCTCGAGGCCGCGATGCGGCGCATCGAGCACCCGGCCGGCGCCCAGTCGCGCGCCGTGCAGCGCAGCGAGCTGGTCGAGGGCGAGGCGCTCGACGACGATGTGCTCGGTGCGGAGTCGCCGATCGACGGCGAGTCCGCCGAGGTCCGGGAGCTGGGCCCCGGCGAGCCGGAGCGCGACCGGTGAGCGAAGCCACCGTCGACGCGCTGCTCGGCGCGCTCTCCGAGGCCGCCGAGCTGGGCGCCGGCCGGGTGCCGCGCGACGAGCTCGAGGCGGTTCGGCGCATCGCCGCGAGCGCGAGCGAGCGCCGCGCGCTCTCCTCCGAGCACACGGTCGTCGGCTTCTTCGGCGCCACCGGCTCGGGCAAGTCGTCGCTCATGAACGCCCTCGCCGGCGAGCCCGTCGCGCGCACGCACGTGCGGCGCCCCACCACCTCCGAGCCGCTCGCCGCCATCTGGAACCCGCGCGGCGCATCCGCCCTGCTCGACTGGCTGCAGGTGAGCGACCGGCGGATCATGGATCAGCCGTTCGCGCCCGGGCACGAGCTGTCGCTCATCCTGCTGGACCTGCCCGACTTCGACTCGGTGGCGGTCGAGCACCGCGCGATCGCCGAGCGGCTCGCCGGGCAGGTCGACGTGCTCGTGTGGGTCGTCGATCCGCAGAAGTACGCCGACGCCGTCATCCACCGCGACTTCATCGCGCCGCTCGCGACCCACGCATCCGTCACGGCCGCGGTGCTGAACCAGGTCGACCGACTGCCCCAGGCGGAGGTCGGGCACGTCGTCGAGTCGCTGCGCGGACTGCTGCGCGGCGACGGCCTCGAGGGCGTGCAGGTGCTGCCCGTCTCGGCGACGACCGGAGCGGGGATCGACGTGCTCCGGCAGCGCATCGCGCGCTTCGCGGCCGAGCGCAAGGCCGCATCGCAGCGGCTCGCGGCCGACGTGCGCGGCATCGCGGCCCGCCTCGAGCACGCAGGAGTGCCCGGCAAGCTGCGCTCCGCCGACGCGCAGGCGCTCGAGCGGGGCCTCGCCGCCGCCGCGAACGTCGAGGCGGTCGCACAGGCCGTCGCCGGCTCGTACCGCAAGCGCGCCGGGCAGGCGACCGGCTGGCCCGTGACCGCCTGGATGCTGCGGCTCCTCCCCGACCCGCTGCGCCGGCTGCACCTCGGGTTCGGCCGCGACGGCGGCGACGCGCGCCGCGCCGACCTGCACCGGACGAGCCTGCCGCCGATGAGCGCCGCGCAGCGAGCGCAAGCGGGCACTGCCGTGCGCGCCTACGCCGACGCGGCCGCGAGCGGCCTCGGCGAGGGATGGTCGGCGGCGATCCACGAGCACGCGGCGGATGCGCTCGAGTCGCTGCCGTCGGAGCTCGACCGGGCGGTCGCGCGCACCGACCTCGGCGCGCGCGGCTCCTGGTGGTGGCCGCTGCTCGCCGCGATCCAGTGGCTCGCGCTCATCGCCGCCGTGATCAGCGGCGTGTGGCTGCTGCTGCCGCTGCTGCTGCCGCTCGGGGGCCTGGTCGCGCCCGTCATCCCGCAGTTCGAGGGCACGCAGTCGTGGCTCGACGGCTGGCCCGTGCCGCTCGTCGGGCTGATCGGCGGGCTGCTGCTGGGCATCGTGCTGGGCATCGTGGGCGCGCTGATCGGCGGCGCGGTCGGCGCCGCCCGTCGCTCGCGAGCCAGGCGGCGGCTGCGACGGCAGGTGCACAAGGTCGCGCAGGAGGTCGTGGTGCTGCCGATCGAAGGCGAGCGGGAGCGCGCCCGCGAGTTCGCGGTGGCCGTGGCGCGCGCGGCCGGCCGGAAGCGCTGAGCGCCGGGTCCACGGAGAGCGGCGATTCCGCGCCGACGCCCCGAGCAGAGGCGATCCGGGTGGTGCTCAGCCGGCCCCACCCCTCCTCGTGACCAGGGCGTCTTCGTGACGGCCCGCATCGCTCCCGGCCGAGCCGCTGCGGCGGCCCACGGGCCCGCGCGAGCCACCCGGTTTCGACACGCTCAGCGCCCTTCGGGCGCGGAGCGGCTCAACCAGCGGACGAGGGCGCGGAACGGCTCAACCAGCGGAGGGGGCGCGGGCGCGGAGCGGCTCAACCAGCGGGGTGGGGGCGCGGAGCGGCTCAGCCGTCGGCAGGAGCCGCCAGCTCGCGCGCCTCCGCCGGCGACTTCGCCGTGAGCACCCGCTCCGCCCGGGCCTTGGCCTCGTCGAGCGTGACCGTCAGCAGCTCCGCCCGCACGTCGGCGAGCGCCGACGCGCTCATCGACAGCGACGTCGCGCCGAGACCGACGAGCACCACCGCGAGCGCCGGATCCGCCGCGGCCTCGCCGCAGACGCCGACGCCCTTGCCGGCCCGCGCGCCGGCGTCGCCGAGCATCTTGATGAGCCGCAGCACCGCCGGGTGCCAGGGATCCTGCAGCGCCGCGACCGAGCCGAGCTGCCGGTCGGCGGCGAGCGTGTACTGGGTGAGGTCGTTCGTGCCGATGGAGACGAAGTCGGCGATCTCGAGCACCTGGTCGGCGAGCACCGCGATCGACGGCACCTCGGCCATCGCGCCCACGATGCGGAGCCCCAGCTCGCGCCCTAGCGAGACGAAGTACTCGGTCTCCTCCGCGTCGGCGATCATCGGCGCCATCACGTACAGCTGGGCCTCGGTCGCGGCCTGCGCGTTCGCGAGCGCCGTCAGCTGGTCGCGCAGGATGTGCTCGCTCGCCCGCAGCGCGCGGATGCCGCGCAGGCCGAGCGCCGGGTTCTCCTCGTGCGCGGCGCCCAGGAACGACAGCGGCTTGTCGGCGCCCGCGTCGAGCACGCGCGCCACGACCCGCTTGCCGGGGAACGCCGCGAGCAGCTCGGTGTACGAGGCGGTCTGCTGCTCGACGGTAGGGGCGGTGTCCGAGTCGAGGAACAGGAACTCGGTGCGGAAGAGCCCGACGCCCTCGGCACCGAGCTCGACCGCCTTGGCGGCGTCCTTCGGCGACCCGACGTTG
>JBAZPY010000215.1:0-3841 GCA_041645515.1 Agrococcus sp. | reverse complement strand
CGGTCAGGTCGCCGTCCGGCGCCGTCGCCTCCATGAAGCCCAGGCCGCCGTCACGGTCGGCCGCGACACCATCGACCGAGACGATCTGCTCGACGATGACGCCGCTCACGCCTGCGCGATGCGCGCGGCGCTCGCCCGTTGTCAAGGACGCGACCGGGGGCTATCGTGAGTCGATAGGTCCAGATCGAATGCCGATAGGGAGCCATCATGCAGCGAGCGGCCATCGTCGGCGCCAAGGCCGCCATCGCGATGCTGCTCGGCGCGTCGCTCGTCGGCCAGCTCTGGTTCATCCCGCTCGCGGCGTGGGAGGTCGTCTCCGAGCTGCCCGCTGCGGCGCCGCTGCAGCTGCCGGGGATCGTCGGATGCGTCGCGATCGTGGCGTGCGTGCAGGTCGCGCTGCTCGCGCTCTGGCGGCTGCTCTCGCTGGTCGCGCACGAGCGGATCTTCGACCCCTCCGCGTTCCGCTCCGTCACCGCGATCATCGTGAGCGCGGCCGCCGCGGCTGCGCTGTTCGCGGCGGCGCTGGTGATCCTCTCGGCGGCGAACGCCGTGCCGCCGAGCGTCGGCGCGCTGCTCGTGGTCGGCCTGCTCACGTCGGGCGGCATCGCGCTCGTCGTCACCGTCATGCGCGAGCTGCTCAGGAAGGCGACGGAGCTCGAGCACGAGCTGGCCGAGGTCGTGTGAGCCGAGCGCCCGCTTCAGCCGCGCGGCGAGACAGCCCTGCGCTGATAGTCGACCGGCATGAGTCTCACGTGCTTCGCCCCCTCCATGGCCCGGAATTCGTCCGGCTCGTCAAGGGAGCGGCCTCGACAGCGCCCTTGACGCATCGACGACCGCTGGAGTCGAGAGCGTCAATGCATCCACCGACTCGAGTCGCGCGGGTGCCCCGCTGGTCGGCGCCGCCCAGAGCATGACGTTGGTCCAGGCGGGACGATGGAACGACCACCACTGAACGCCGGCCCACTTGCGCTCATCGAACAGCGACGCTGCTCTTCCCTGCGTGTACGGAGCGGTTCGGATGACGACGTGACTCGGCCGCATTCCGATCGGTGGCACTGCCGGACTCACCCGGTGCGGCGCTCGGCGCGTGCAAGAACACGCGGTAGAGCAGCATCAGGCGTAGCCGCCGGCGAGTTCCTGGTCGAGGGCTTCGATGACTGGCGCGGCGCCTCGGAGCTTGACGACGTCGATCGGCCGTGCGCCTCCGAGGAAGGCGTTGTGGCCATACAGCCACGAAGTCACCACCGTCGGTTGCCAGAGCAGTGCCGCCCGGGCGACGACATGGTCGAGGTCGACGATCGCTCGGGCGTTCAGCGAGTTCGGCCGTTCACTCCCCTGGATCCACCGAGTCGGTTGCGATGGAGAAACCTCGAGGAGGGCTGCGAGATTGGCGTTGCTCCCGAGCGCTCCAGCGACTTCACGCACTCGCCGACCGATGGGCACGATGAACGTGAGGTCCTCACTCCAGCCCGTGCCCCGCTCCGGACCCTCGGAGCCCAGCGCATCTTGGGCCATGCTCTCCGCCACGCCTGCGAACTACTCCCAACTCTCGCGTTGGGCAAGGCGCGACGGGTTGCGCGGAGCGACGATGCCGTGCTCGTACGCCCAGATGACGGCGTGGATGCGGTCGCGGATGCCCAGCTTCAGCAGCACGTTCGACACGTGCGTCTTCACGGTCGCCTCGCCGACGAAGAGGTCGCGGGCGATCTCCGCGTTCGAGCGCCCGCGCGCGAGCAGCATGAGCGTCTCGCGCTCGCGCTCCGTGAGCTCGTCGAGCGCGGGATCGGCGGGCGCGACGTGCGCGTCCGGCCGGGCCGGCGCATCCGCCACCGGGGGCGTCGCGGCGAACCGCTCGATCACTCGGCGCGTCACCTCGGGGGAGAGCAGTGCGTCGCCGCGCGCGAGCGCGTGGACGGCGTCGATGAGCTGCTCGGGCTCGGCGGTCTTGAGCAGGAAGCCGGAGGCGCCCGCCGAGAGCGCGTCGAACAGGAAGTCGTCGCGGTCGAAGGTCGTGAGCATGAGCACGGCCGCGTGCCCCTCGCCGCGGCAGATCGCGCGGGTGGCGTCCAGCCCGTCCATCACCGGCATCTGCACGTCCATGCAGATGACGTCGGGCTGCAGTGCGGCGGCAAGGCGCACGCCCTCGGCGCCGTCCTTCGCCTGCCCGACGACCTCGAAGCCCGGCTCGCTCGCCAGGATGGTCTCGAAGCCCGCGCGCACGAGCGCCTGATCGTCCACCAGCAGGATCCGCGTCACGCGTCCACGCTAGCGGCGCGCATCAGCACGCCTCCTCACGCCCCCTCCGCCCGCACAACGCAAGCCCGCCGCCCGATCGAGGCCAGCTGCGGCAGCTGCGGCTCAGCTCCCCGCGGATCGCCGCCGGGCGGCTTGCGTTGTGCACGGGCGGTGCGAGTCGGCCGGCCCTCACCGAGCGGATGCGGTCGGCAGGGTGGCGCGCACGAGGTACCCGCCGCGCGACTTCGGTGCCGCCTCGAGCGTGCCGCCGAGCGCGGTCACCCGCTCCCGCATCCCGACGATCCCCATGCCGGTGCCAGAGGCGGTGGCCGCGGCGCTGCCGTGGCCGTCGTCGGACACCTCCACCTCGAGCGCGTCCGGCAGGTAGCGCACGCGCACGTCGACGAGGGCGCCCGGGCCGGCGTGCTTGCGGGCGTTCGTGAGCGCCTCCTGCGCGCAGCGGAACGCCGTCAGGCTCACCGCTGGCGACACCGGCCGCGGGTCGCCGATCGTCGACAGCGACACGCGCTGACCGCTCGCCTGCGCGGACGCGACGAGCCCGGGCAGCCGCTCGAGGTCGGGCGCGGCGCCGGTGCCGTCGTCCTCGGCGCGCAGCGTCACGACGAGCGACCGCAGCTCGCCGATCGCGTCGCGTGCCGACTGCTCGACGTGCCGCAGGGCATCCGACGCCTTCTCGGGGTCGCGGTCGAGCACCCGCCGGGCGGCGCCCGCCTGCACGCCCATCGCCGAGACGTGGTGCGCGACCACGTCGTGCAGCTCGCGCGCGATGCGCATGCGCTCGAGCGAGACGGCTTGCTCGGCGAGCTGCGCCTGCTGCGCCTGGATCTCGGCGTGGGCGGCCGCGAGCTCCTCCTGCTCCGCCGCGCTGCGCCAGGCCCGGTCGCCGAAGATCCAGCCGGCGCCGAAGTAGGCGGCGTTGATGACGATCTGGATGATGAGGAGCGCGAAGAAGGCCGACACCCCGCGCTCGCCGGTCTCGGGATCGAGGAAGCCCCGCACCGCCGACGACGCCAGCCACGCCGCCATCACGAGCACGATCACGAGCCGCGCCCAGAATGCCCGACGGCGGTCGGCATCCCACGCGCCGATCGAGTAGATGCCCATGAACAGGCTGACCTGCGACGCGTAGAGCTCGAGCGCGCCGGTCTCGCCGGCCACGATGTAGATGACGATCTGCACGATCGACACCGGCACGGGGTGCACGCGCCGCAGCACGAGCGGCGCGGGCAGCAGCACGGCGGTCAGCAGCGGCGCCCAGATCGGCACGTCGGTGAACTGCAGCTCGGTCATCGCGCTGAGCGCCACCATGACGCAGCCGACGAGGGCGAGCACGCCCGCGAGGATCGCGTCGGCACGCATCGAGCGCGCGTCGGGAGCGGGGCGCACGAGCATGCCGACCAGCGTAGGCGGGCGGATGCGCCGGCCGCCTCCGCCACCCGGCGGAACCAGTGCCTCCTCCGCTGGTCGAGGAGCGGCAGCAGCCGGCGTCTCGCGACCGCGCCGCCGAGACGGAATCGTGATGCGCGCGCTCGCCCGACCAGGAGGATCCTGTCTCACGTCTGGACACGCGAGGGAGTCGCTCGAG
>JBAZPY010000214.1:0-3852 GCA_041645515.1 Agrococcus sp. | reverse complement strand
CCCGCATCGATCGGGGAGGGCGAGCACCTGCTGTTCGTCATCGACATCCTCGATCGGCTCGAGCCCGCCGCCGAGTGACGGCGCGCTGATGCCGAGGATCGAGGCCGAGGAGCGCCAGTTCTCGCTCCTGCTCGCGCTCGTCGACACGCGCGCGGGCGTCACCAAGCACGAGCTCTTCGAGCGGGTGGCCGGCTACCAGGACCAGCGCCCGGGAGACGCGCTCGAGCGGATGTTCGAGCGCGACAAGGATGCGCTGCGCGAGCTGGGCATCGTCATCGACGTCGTGCAGCCCCCGGGCGACGACAGCAACCACGACGCCCGCTACCGGGTGCTCGACGGGGTGCTCGGCGACCCGGCCGAGCTGCAGTTCGACGCGGACGAGCGCGAGCTGCTCGACCTCGCGCTGCGGGTGTGGCACGAGGGCGGCCTCACCGAGGAGGCGCAGCGCGCCGCGCTGAAGCTGCGCGCCGACCCCGAGTTCCGCGGCGGCCTGCCGCTCGAGCGCACGCCCGGCCGCACCGAGCCGGCCGCCGTGCTGCAGCCCCGGCAGCGGCCCCGCGAGAGCGCGTTCCAGGCGCTGAAGCGGGCCGCCGACCGGGGCCGCGAGGTGGTCTTCGACTACCTCAAGCCCGGCGAGCGCACCCCGCGCACCCGCACGGTGCAGCCGTGGGCGACCGTGCTGTTCCGCGGCAGGTGGATGCTCGTCGGCCACGACCTCGGAGCGGAGGACACGCGCACCTTCCTCATGCAGCGCATCGTCTCGCCGGTGAGGGACCGCGCGCCGAAGCGCCCCTTCCACGCGCCCGATGACGCCGCGTCGGCGGCGATCGCCAAGCTCGAGGAGATCTGGCGCACCGCGACGGTCGGCGTGCAGGCCGTGCCGGGCAGCGACGCCGACATCCGCCTGCGCCACCGGCCGGACACGGTGGAGGAGGACGGCGTGCTCGTCATCCATCACGCCGACCGCCACCTCCTGGCCGACGAGCTCGCGGGCTTCGGCGCCGACATCGCGGTCGTCTGGCCGGAGGAGCAGCAGGGGCTCGTGCGCCAGCGCCTCGAGCGCATCCGCGACCTGCACGCCGACCGGAGCGCCGCGTGAACCCCCGCGTCGAGCGCGGCATCGGGCTGCTGCTGTCGCTCATCCAGTACGTGAGCGCCGCGGGCTCCGTCACCGTGCAGGAGGCCGCGAGCCACTTCGGCGTCGACGAGGAGCGCATCCGCGAGGCCGTGCGCCGCGTCTTCATGGCCGGCGTGCCCGACGGGGCCGGCGACTTCGTGCGCTTCGACATCGACTTCGACGCGTTCGAGGAGGACGACGTCATCTCGGTCACGATGCGGCCCGCCTTCGAGGACGAGACCGTGCGGCTGTCGCCGCGCGAGGCGAGCGCCCTGATCGCGGGGCTCACGCTCGTCGCCGGCTACACCGACGCCGCACCGGAGCGGGTGGACGCGCTGCGCGAGAAGCTGCGGCGCGCCGCCTCGACGGGCGCCGACACGGTCGCCGTCGACGCCCTCGCCGTCCCCCGCACCGCGCAGATCGTGCGCGACGCCATCCGCGACCGCCGGGTGCTCGCCGTCGACTACCGCAAGCCCGGCGAGGGCACGACCCGCCGGCGCGTCGCGCCCGTGCGGCTCGAGCTGCGCGAGGGCCAGGTCTTCGTCGAGGGCGTCGACCTCGACCGGCAGGGGATGCGCACGTTCCGGCTCGACCGCATCGAGGCCATCGAGCCGGTCGACGATGCCTGGCCCGAGCAGCTGCCGCCGCACGAGCGCGTCGTCGCCGGCACGGCGCAGATCGTCGCGACGCGCGCCGCGGCGGCGATGCTCGCCGACTACGCGACGACCGAGCCGGTCTCCGTCGACGGCGAGCGGGTGCGGCTCGACATCGAGGTGTGGAGCGAGGCGAGCGTGCTGCGGGCGGTCGCCGGGTGCGGCGGCGACGCCGAGGTCGTCGCTCCCGTGAGCCTGCGCCGGGCGATGCACCGCTTCGCTGTCGATGCGCTCGGCGAGGGCGAGGCCGTCACCGACGGCGACCGCTAGACTGGACGCGACGGAAGGGGACGCCATGCCTTGGGGGAACGCGTTCAACGGCTGGCACCTGCTGATCATCCTGATCGTGGTGCTGCTGGTGTGGGGCTCCACGAAGCTGCCCGCGCTCGCCGAGAGCCTCGGCAAGTCGGCGAAGATCCTGAAGAAGGAGATGCGCTCCGACGACGAGCCGAAGGGCGCCAACGGCGACCGCTCGACGTCCGAGACGGGCAGCGACTCGACCACCGACCAGCGCTAGCGGATGGCGCGGCCACGGGCCAGCGGCACCCGCAACCCTGAGGGCCGCATGCGACTCGGCGAGCACCTCGTCGAGCTGCGCCGCCGCCTGATCGTGTCGGCGGTGGCCATCCTCGTCTGCACCGTCGGCAGCTTCTTCGCCGTCGACTGGCTGCTCGAGGTGCTGCAGCGGCCGCTCACCGAGCTCGCGGAGCAGGGCAGGGTCACCGACCTCGTCTACACGACCGTCACGCAGGCGTTCGACCTCAAGTTGCGCATCGCGATCACCATGGGCGTCATCGTCGCGAGCCCCGTCTGGCTGTACCAGCTCATCCGCTTCTTCCTGCCCGGCTTGCGCACGAATGAGCGGAAGTACGTCTTCGGCTTCCTCGCGGCCGCACTGCCGCTGTTCCTCGCCGGATGCGCCGCGGGCTGGTTCGTCTTCCCCCACATCGTGCAGCTGCTCGTGCAGATCGCACCCGGCGGCACCCTGTCCTACCTCGATGCCACTCCGTACTACGACTTCGCGTTCAAGCTGCTGCTCGCCGTCGGCGTGGGGTTCGTGCTGCCGGTGTTCCTCGTGGTGCTGAACTTCGCGGGCGTCATCACCGGCAAGGGGATCCTGCGGGCATGGCGCTGGGCGGTCATCGCGATCACCCTCTTCACCGCCATGGCGACGCCCGCGGCCGACGTCATGAGCATGTTCCTGCTCGCGATCCCGATGCTCGCGCTCTACTTCGGCGCCGCCGGCATCGCCATCTGGCACGACCGCAGGGTCGCGAAGCGCACGGCTGCGAAGGTGGACGCATGAGCATCGCGACCGACGCCTTCGCGCGCGCCATGCCGTTCGGGCTCGACCCGTTCCAGCGGGATGCGTGCGAGGCGATCGAGGCGGGCTCGAGCGTGCTCGTCGCCGCGCCGACCGGCGCGGGCAAGACCGTCGTGGCCGAGTTCGCGATCCACCTCACCATGGAGGCCCCCACGGGTCGCGTCTTCTACACGACGCCCATGAAGGCGCTCTCGAACCAGAAGCACCGCGAGCTCACCGAGGTCTACGGGGCGGCATCCGTCGGGCTCCTCACCGGCGACACCTCGATCAACGGCGACGCCAGGATCGTCGTCATGACGACCGAGGTGCTGCGCAACATGCTCTATGAGGGCCGGGACCTCTCGGCGCTCGAGTACGTCGTGATGGACGAGGTGCACTACCTCGCCGACCGCTTCCGCGGCCCGGTGTGGGAGGAGGTCATCATCCACCTCCCGCGCCACGTGCGGCTCGTGTCGCTCTCGGCGACCGTCTCGAACGCCGAGGAGTTCGGCGCATGGCTCGACGCGGTGCGCGGCGACACCCGCGTGATCGTGAGCGAGCACCGACCGGTGCCGCTCGACGCGCACGTGCTCATCCGCGGCCGGCTCGTCGACCTCTTCGACTCGAAGGCCGCCGAGGAGTCGCACAAGCCGGGCCGCGAGCTCGTCGAGCTGGCCCGCGGCAGCGACATCTCCGACTCGGCGGCGCACGGCCACCGCGACCGCGGCGGCCACAACCGGTACCGGTCGCGACGCCCGCCCAGGGGCGGGCACCGGCCG
>JBAZPY010000213.1:0-3886 GCA_041645515.1 Agrococcus sp. | reverse complement strand
GGCGCTTGGGGCCGGCGATCGACGGCACGACCGTCGACAGGTCGAGCTCCATGTACTCCGAGAACGTGGGCTCGACCTCGGGGTCGTGCCACAGCTTCTGCTGCTTCGAGTAGGCCTCGACGAGCGCGATCTGCTCCTCGGTGCGGCCGGTGAAGCGCAGGTAGTCCAGCGTGACGTCGTCGACCGGGAAGATCGCGGCCGTCGAGCCGAACTCGGGGCTCATGTTGCCGATCGTCGCGCGGTTCGCGAGCGGGACCGACGCAACGCCGGTGCCGTAGAACTCGACGAACTTGCCGACCACGCCGTGCTTGCGGAGCATGTCGGTGATGGTGAGCACGACATCCGTCGCCGTGACGCCCGCGGGGATGGAGCCGGTGAGCTTGAAGCCGACGACGCGCGGGATGAGCATCGACACGGGCTGGCCGAGCATGGCCGCCTCCGCCTCGATGCCGCCGACGCCCCAGCCGAGCACGCCGAGGCCGTTCACCATCGTGGTGTGCGAGTCGGTGCCGACGACCGTGTCGGGGTAGGCGGTGAGCTCGCCGTTGAAGGTGCGCGAGTAGGTGACCTTCGCGAGGTTCTCGATGTTCACCTGGTGCACGATGCCGGTGCCCGGCGGGACGACCTTGAAGTCGTCGAAGGCCGTCTGGCCCCACCGCAGGAACTGGTAGCGCTCGCCGTTGCGCTGGTACTCGATCTCGACGTTGCGCTCGAGCGCGTCGGCGGTGCCGAACAGGTCGGCGATGACCGAGTGGTCGATCACGAGCTCCGCGGGCGCGAGCGGGTTGATCTTCTTGGGGTCGCCGCCGAGCTCGGCGACGGCCTCGCGCATGGTGGCGAGGTCGACGATGCAGGGCACGCCGGTGAAGTCCTGCATGACCACGCGGGCCGGGGAGAACTGGATCTCGGTCGAGGGCTCGGAGTCGGCGACCCAGGAGCCGAGCGATTGGATCTGCTCCTTGGTGACGTTCGCGCCGTCCTCGGTGCGGAGGAGGTTCTCGAGCAGCACCTTGAGGCTGAACGGCAGCCGCTCGTGGCCCTCCACCTTGTCGATCCGGTACACCGTGTAGTCGGTGCCGCCGACCGAGAGGGTGTCCTTGCTGCCGAAGCTGTTGGGATTCGCCATCGTGACTCCTTAGGGGTCTCACGGGATGCGCTGGCTGCGCCTCGAGTGTATGCCTCGTGCCGGCGTTCCGGTCGGCCAGAGGAGAGATATCTTGACGTCAAGATATCTTATCGCGCGTCGGCCTCCGGCGCATCCGCGGGCGTGTCCAGCACGGCGCGCACCATCAGCCACGTGACCCACAGCGCCCCGAGGTAGAGCGGCACCCCCATCGCGAGCTTCGTGGCGGCGAGCAGCTCGACCGCGCCCGGCGTGCCGGCGTCGGCGGCGAGGTACATGGGCACCTGGAACGCGAGGCGGGCGCCGATGACGGCGAGCCAGAGCGCGGTCGCGCGCCAGGCGACGGCGCGCTTGGCCCGCTCCGTGCGCCAGGCGTAGGGAGTGCCGGTGAGTGCGCCGGCGATGATCCCGACGAGCGGGCGTCGCACGAGCATGCTGATGAGCAGCACCGTGATCACGACGGCGTTGACGGTGAAGCCCCAGAGGAAGTTGTCCTCGCCCTGGCCCGTCAGCAGGGCCACGGCGGCCGAGATGCCGACGCCGATGAGCCCGGCGAACGCGAGCACGGGCTGCCCTTTCTGAAGCACCCGCCAGGCGACGAACCCGACCGAGACGGCGAGCGGCACGAGCACGGCGAGCCACACGTCCTTCGTGGTCGCGTAGAGCGCCAGGAAGAGTATGCCCGGCAGCAGCGACTCGACGAGGCCGCGCGCGCCGCCCATGGCCGCGAGCATCGCGTGCGGCGACGGCTTCGCGGCGGGGTCGAGGTGACCGAGCGTCGAGCCGCGGATGGCGGCGCCGACCTGGTCGGAGAAGGACGGCTCCTGCGCTGCCGGGTCGGTCGGCTGGTCGCGCTCGTCCGTCATCAGACCGTCTTCGGGGCGGTGAGCGGGATCAGCTCTCGCGGCGGCATCGGCTGCACGCCGCGGCACACCACCGTCGAGCGGAACAGCTCGATCGCCTTCGCGGCTTGGCTATCGTCGAGCGCCGCCTTCCCGCCGATGAGGCCCTGCAGCATCCAGCGCGGCCCGTCGACGCCGATGATGCGCACCGCGCGCGGCGACCCGTCGGGACCCGACTGCAGGCGAGCGCGGAGCTCGGGACCGAGCAGCCCCTCCGCGTCGTCGACAGTCGCGCCCTGGCGCTCGAGCTGGGCGCGGAGCACCTCGCGCACGGGTGCCCAGATGCCCTCGCTGCGCGGCGCCGCGAACGGCTGGAGCTGCACCGTCGATCCCTCGTGCTCGAGCGTGACGGCGACGATCCGCTTCGTCTTCTCCTCGACCTCGAGGCGCATCTGCATGCCGGGCCTCGGCACGATGCGGAGTCCGCCGAGGTCGACGTACGGGCGCACGGGCGCCTCGGACTCGTCGAGCGGGCCGACCTCGGCCCGGTCGTCCGGCGCGCTCTTCTCGACGAGCGCCTCGTCGTCGTCGAGCTGGCCCTGGCCCTCGCTGGTGTCGGTCATCGTGCGATCCCCTCTTGGACGGCGCCGCGGCCGGTCGATCCGTGCCCGCGCTCTCCCCGATCCGAACCGGGCAGCCGCTCCACCTCGATGAAGCGCACGCGCTCGACGCGCTGCACGACGAGCTGCGCGATGCGGTCGCCCACCTCGATGCGGTGCGGCTCGCTGCCGGTGTTGAGCAGGTTGATCTTGATCTCGCCGCGGTAGCCCGCATCCACCGTGCCCGGGGCGTTGACGATCGTGATGCCGTGCTTCGCGGCGAGGCCGCTCCGCGGGTGCACGAACGCGGCGAAGCCGGCCGGGAGCGCGATCGCGACGCCCGTGCCGACCAGCGCTCGCTGGCCAGGCTCGAGCGTCACCGCTTCGGCGGCGTGGACGTCGGCGCCGGCGTCGCCCGGGTGCGCGTAGGACGGCACCGGCGATCCGGTGACGAGGACTTCGACCTGCTCCATCGCACTCGAGGCTAGCCGAGCCCCGGCCGGTCGGGAAACGCGGTGCCGCGCAGCGCCCCTCGAGCACGGGATGATGGAGCCATGAACCCCGCTCCCTCGTACCGCGAGCGGCTCGCGCCGCCGTGGTGGATGCTCCTGCTCCTCCTGCTGATCGCGCCCGCCGCGCTGCTGGTGTTCCTGCCGATCGACATCGGCGTCGGAATCGCGGTCGCGGTCGGTCTCTACGCCATCATCGTCGCGGCGCTGTGGCTGAGCGCGCCCGTGGTGCAGGTGCAGGACGGCGTGCTGCGTGCCGGCAGGGCGCGCATCGACGCGGTGCACCTCGGCGCGGCGGATGCGCTGGAGGGCGCGGAGGCGACGGCGGCGATGCGGGCGGGCTGGGATCCGACCGACCACCACGTCACCTCCCCGTGGATGAAGTCGCTCGTGCGGGTGGCCGTGGTGGACCCGGCCGATCCGACGGGCGCCTGGGTGATCAGCTCGCGCCGGCCGCAGCGGCTGGCGGCGGCGATCGAGGACGCCCGCTCGACGACCGCGGCGCCCTGAGGCGGCTCCCCCCACCTCCCCTCGGCTGGTTGAGCCGCTCCGCGCCGCAGGCGTCCCCTCCGTTGGTTGAGCCGCTCGGCCACAGGCGTCCCCTCCGTTGGTTGAGCCGCTCGGCCGCAGGCGTCCCCTCCGTTGGTTGACCCGCTGCGCGCCGAAGGCGCTGAGCGTGTCGAAACCGGCCCGGCCCGCGCGGTGGTCTCGACACGGTCAGGGCGCTGCGCGCCCGGACCGGCTCGACCAGCGGAGGGGGAGGAGCCGCTCCGCGCCGAAGGCGTCCCCTCCGTTGGATAGTTCTATGGCTTC
>JBAZPY010000212.1:0-3909 GCA_041645515.1 Agrococcus sp. | reverse complement strand
GTCTGCGGGGCGTCGTCGAAGAGGTGGCCCAGGTGGCTCCCGCACTTCGCGCAGCGCACCTCGGTGCGCACCATCCCGAGCGAGCGGTCCTCGATGAGCTCGACGGCGTCCTCGCGCGCCTCGTAGAAGCTCGGCCAGCCGCAGCCGGAGTCGAACTTCGTCTCGTCGCGGAAGAGCTCGTTGCCGCACGCGCCGCACGCGTAGACGCCCTGGCGCTGCTCGTCGAGCAGCGCGCCGGTCCACGGGCGCTCCGTGCCGGCCTCGCGCAGCACCTTGTAGGCGTCGGGGGCGAGGGCCTCGCGCCACTCGGACTCGGAGCGTTCGATTCGATCGGTCATGCCACGATGCTACGCCGCGCACGCGCGCGTTTCGCGGCAGGCAGAACCGGGGCCGCCGCCTAGGATCGAAGCCATGTCGATCGAGCCGCGCACCCGCAGGCAGGGCACCGCCGACGAGGCGGCCGCTCTGGCGTTCGCGACTGCCGAGGCGGCCGGCGATCCGCTCGACATCCTGCCCCAGGGCGCCGACACGCCGGATGCGCCGGTTGAAGGCGACCGCGCGGGCCGCGACGACCTCGCACGGGCACGGGCGGAGCGCATCCGCACCGTACTCGACTTCGAGGCGGGCTGGGCGAGCCACGGCGGGGCGAAGTCCCGCGCGATCCGCGCGGAGTTCGGCTGGTCGACCACCCGCTACTACCAGGTGCTCGACGCCGCGCTCGAGACCCCGGAGGCGCTGCACCACGACCCGATGCTCGTGCGCCGGCTCCTGCGACTGCGCGACGGCGCATGAGCCGCGAGCACCGCTCGGGCACGCAGCGCCCCGGCACCCACCGCGTCGGCACCCACCGCGTCGGCACCCACCGCGTCGGTGCACACCGCTCCGGGTCAGTCACCGGCTGGCCGCGCTGGGCGATCCTGCTTGGGGCGCTCGCGGCCGTGATCGTGCTCACCGCGGTCGGGCTCTTCCTGCTCGACCGCCTGCGGGTCGAGCCCGTGCCGGTGCCTGCGGCGACCGAGCAGCCCGTCGTCGCCGACCCCGCGCAGATCGACCCGGCCCTCGACGCGAGCATCACGGTGCTGGACGGCACGGGGCAGCCCGCCGTCGCCGCGGGCGCCGGTCAGGCGCTGTCGGATGCCGGCTGGGACGTCGTCGCCACGGCCTCGGCCACCGCGGTCGGGGACCGCACGATCGTCTGGTTCGACGAGCCCGCGCTCGAGCCGATCGCCCGCGGGCTCGTGCAGCAGCTCGGCGTCGGTGAGGCCCGGCAGTCGGACGGCCGCATCTCGGGCTCCCCGATCACGATCGTGCTCGGCACCGACGCGCCCGGCACGGTGCCCAGCACGGAGCCGAGCGACGACGGCGAGATCGAGCACTCGCCCACGCCGCCCGCGCCCTGACGCGGCTCGACCGGGTCACCGCCCCGCGGCGGCTTGCACTCGTGGTTGCCGAGTGCCAGACTTGGGCTTGGCACTCCCTCTGCTGGAGTGCCAATTGAACGTCCACAGCGTCCAGGAGGGACGAAGACTGCAATGGCAAAGATGATCGCATTCAACGAGGAGGCCCGCCGCGGGCTGGAGCGTGGACTCAACACGCTCGCCGACGCGGTGAAGGTGACCCTCGGCCCGCGCGGCCGCAACGTCGTGCTCGAGAAGAAGTGGGGCGCCCCCACCATCACGAACGACGGCGTCTCGATCGCCAAGGAGATCGAGCTCGAGGAGCCCTTCGAGAAGATCGGCGCCGAGCTCGTCAAGGAGGTCGCGAAGAAGACCGACGACGTCGCTGGTGACGGCACGACGACGGCCACCGTCCTCGCACAGGCACTGGTCCGCGAGGGCCTCCGCAACGTCGCCGCAGGCGCCGACCCGATCAGCCTCAAGCGCGGCATCGAGAAGGCCACCGCCGCGGTGAGCGCTCAGCTGCTGAAGAACGCGAAGGAGGTCGAGACCAAGGAGGAGATCGCCGCCACCGCCTCGATCTCGGCCGCGGACGAGGAGATCGGCGCGCTGATCGCCGAGGCCATCGACAAGGTCGGCAAGGAGGGCGTCGTCACCGTCGAGGAGTCGAACACCTTCGGCACCGAGCTCGAGCTGACCGAGGGCATGCGCTTCGACAAGGGCTTCCTGTCGCAGTACTTCGTCACGGACCCCGAGCGCCAGGAGACGGTCTTCGAGGACCCGTACATCCTGATCGTCAACTCGAAGATCTCGAACATCAAGGACCTCCTCCCGGTCGTCGACAAGGTGATCCAGTCGGGCAAGCAGCTCGTCATCATCGCCGAGGACGTCGAGGGCGAGGCGCTCGCGACGCTCGTCGTCAACAAGATCCGCGGCATCTTCAAGTCGGTCGCCGTCAAGGCTCCCGGCTTCGGCGACCGCCGCAAGGCGATGCTCGCCGACATGGCGATCCTCACGGGCGGCCAGGTCATCTCCGAGGAGGTCGGCCTCAAGCTCGAGAACGCGACGCTCGACCTGCTGGGCCGTGCCCGCAAGGTCGTCATCACGAAGGACGAGACGACCATCGTCGAGGGTGCTGGCGAGGCCGAGGCCATCGCCGGCCGCGTGCGCCAGATCCGTCAGGAGATCGAGAACACCGACAGCGACTACGACCGCGAGAAGCTCCAGGAGCGCCTCGCGAAGCTCGCCGGCGGCGTGGCCGTCATCAAGGCGGGTGCGGCGACCGAGGTCGAGCTGAAGGAGCGCAAGCACCGCATCGAGGACGCCGTCCGCAACGCGAAGGCTGCCGTCGAGGAGGGCATCGTCGCCGGTGGTGGTGTCGCGCTCATCCAGGCTGCGAAGACCGCGTTCGAGGGCCTCGAGCTCACGGGCGACGAGGCGACGGGCGCGAACATCGTGCGCGTGGCCGTCGACGCGCCGCTCAAGCAGATCGCGCTCAACGCCGGTCTCGAGCCGGGTGTCGTGGCCGAGAAGGTCCGCGGCCTCGAGGTCGGCTGGGGCCTCAACGCGGCGACGGGCGAGTACGTCGACATGCTCGCCGCGGGCATCGCCGACCCGGTGAAGGTCACGCGCTCCGCGCTGGCCAACGCCGCGTCGATCGCCGGCCTCTTCCTCACCACCGAGGCCGTCGTCGCCGACAAGCCCGAGAAGTCGCCGGCCATGCCGGCAGACCCGACGGGTGGCATGGACTTCTGATGCCGCAGCGCTCAGGTCCGCGCAGCGGACCTGAGCGCGGAGGCATCAGGGTCGAGTAGCAGCCGCGGAAGGCGGCCGCGTATCGAGACCCAGGACTCCATCACGTCGAAGGGCCCCAGCAGCAATGCTGGGGCCCTTCGCCGTGCCCGGGTGGTCTCGATACGCGCGCGGCCTGGCGGCCGCGAGCTACTCGACCAGCGGAGGTGGAGGCGGGCTGCTCGACCGGCGGGGGTGGAGGCGGGCTGCTCGACCGGCGGGGTGGGCGGCTGCGCCGGCAGCCGCCCGCCCAGCGGGCAGGGCTCACGCCGCGAACAGCCTCGTGTTCCCCTGCTCCACCTCGTCGTACTGCCGGCCGGCGGCGGCGAGCGCCTCGTTGATGCTCGCGAGCGACTCCTCGACCCGCAGCTGGGTGGCGCGCCAGTCCTGCACGAGGCTCTGGAAGGCGACGGAGGCCTGCCCGCTCCACGAGTCCTGCAGCGCCTGCAGCTGCCCGTGCATCGCCGCCACCTCCGACTGCACGCGCGAGGCGGTGCCGCGCACCCCGATGTGCGCTCCGTGGATGGCGTCCGCGTCGACGACGTACCTGCTCATGACTCCCTCTCTCCCGCGCGGGACATCCGCGCACGGGGGAGAAGGTAGACGGATGCGCGGCTCAGGCGAGGCCGCGGACGGCGGCCTGTGGATCGCCCGACGCCGTCACGTCGGGCCGCAGCCGCTGCGACAGCGCCATCACGGCAGCGTCGTTGGCCAGCGGGAT
>JBAZPY010000211.1:0-3909 GCA_041645515.1 Agrococcus sp. | reverse complement strand
CAGCTCGCGCGGCACCCGCTCGTCCGCGACGAGCACGACCGAGCCGATCCGAGCGGCGTCGGGCTCCTCGCCAGCCCGGCTCGCGGGCGCCTCGCGCACCGTGCCGGTGACACGGGCGAGGCCGGGCAGGATGCGCGTGGAGCCGAACCACGCGGCGTCGGCGGGGGCGTGGAGCAGGATGGGCTGCCGCGTGGTCGGGCGGATGACGCCGGTGCGGGTGACGGGCACGCCGACGAGCGCGTTCACGAGCGTCGACTTGCCGGCACCGGTCGACCCGCCGACGACCGCGAGCAGCGGCGCGTCCAGGTGGCGCAGCCGCGGCTCGACGTAGTCGTCGATCTGCCGCAGTGCGGCGCCCCGGGCGTCGCGGGCCGCGTCGGCACCGGCGATCGACAGCGGCAGCGCCACGGCGTCGAGCGCCGAGCGGAGCGCGTCGAGCCGGTCGAGTGCGGCGATGGTGTCGGTCACGCGGCTAGTCTGCCCCACGGCCCGGGGAGCCGACCCGGACCCGGATGCGCCGCGGCTCCGGGGAGCGGAGCCTGGCGGCGACCGTCACCAGGCCGATGAGCACGCACACGAGGGCGGCGGCGACCGCCACGGTCGCCGAAGCGGGGTCGCCGATGGCGCGGCCGACGCCGATCCACGCGACGCCCCAGACGATGGCGAGCGCGGGCGCGATGCGGCCGCGCCCGCGCAGCGCCAGCAGGGCGGCGACCACGGCGACCAGCAGCAGCACGAGGATGGTGGGCACCTCGAACGCGGCTGGCCGCACGCCGGCGTCCGCGAGCCAGGCAGCGATGTTCGCGACCGTCGCGACCGACACCCATCCGAGGTAGAGGCCGAACGTGCCGTCGACGACGGCGGTCTCGACGAGCGATCCGGGCCGCAGCCGCCGCAGCTGCTCGAAGATCGCGAGCAGCACCGCGAGCAGCAGCAGGATGACGACGACGGTGAGCGGCAGCAGCCCCGCCTGCGCGCACAGGATCCACGCGGCGTTGAGCACGAGCGAGGCGACGGCGAGCCAGCCGATCGCGCGCTGCCGCCGGTCGTGGCGCTGCGCCGGCAGCACCTGCCACACCGCGTACGCGGCGAGCCCCAGGTAGATGAGCGACCAGATCGAGAACGCCGGACCGTAGGGGGCGAGCGGCGTCGCCGAGTCGGAGAGCGCGCCGCTCGAGGAGGCCTCCACCTCCATGCCGCCGAACAGGCCGGAGCCGAGCGCCGCGGCGGCGATCGTCACGGGCAGCGCGATGAGCACCGCCCAGGGGCGGATGCGGTCAGCGGTCCCCGTCCGAGCGTCCATGGCGGGGACGATACATCGCCTGCCTACACATCCGCCGGGACCGCCCGGTCGTGTGGCGACGCGGCGAGGGCCGGCATCCGCACGGATGCCGGCCCTCGGGAGCCATGGATGCCTAGAGCCTGACGCCCGAGATCATGGCCTGCTTGACCTCGGCGATCGCCTTGGTGACCTGGATGCCGCGCGGGCAGGCATCCGTGCAGTTGAAGGTGGTGCGGCAGCGCCACACGCCCTCGCGGTCGTTGAGGATGTCGAGGCGCACCTGGCTCGCCTCGTCGCGCGAGTCGAAGATGAAGCGGTGCGCGTTCACGATCGCGGCCGGGCCGAAGTACTGGCCGTCGGTCCAGAACACCGGGCACGAGGTCGTGCAGGCGGCGCAGAGGATGCACTTGGTCGTGTCGTCGAAGCGCTCGCGCTGCGCGATCGTCTGGTGGCGCTCCTTCTCCGGCTTGCCGGCTGCCTGCAGGAAGGGCTGGATCTCGCGGAAGGAGTCGAAGAACGGCTCCATGTTGACGATGAGGTCCTTCTCGAGCGGCAGGCCCTTGATCGCCTCGACGTAGATCGGCTTCGAGATGTCGAAGTCCTTCACGAGCGCCTTGCAGGCGAGCCGGTTCTTGCCGTTGATGCGCATCGCGTCCGAGCCGCACACGCCGTGCGCGCAGGAGCGGCGGAAGGCGAGCGACGGGTCGATGTCCCACTTGATGCGGTGCAGGGCGTCGAGGATGCGCTCGGTCGGGTACATCTGCACGTCGTAGTCGACCCAGCGCGGCTCGTCGTCCACCTCGGGGTCGTAGCGGCGCACGATGACCGTGACGTTGAAGCTCTGCGGCACGTCGACGGGCTCAGACGGCACGGTCTCGCGAGCCGCGCCGTCGAACTCGGAGTCGGTGGGCTTCGGGCTCGTCGCCGACTGCGCCGCGGCCTCCGCGGCCTGGTGCGCGCTCGACTGGTCGTCGGTGGAGCCCGTGTCCGGCCGGTTCGCCATCGGGGTGGGGGCGCCGGTGGGGCCGCTCTGCGCCGGGTGGACGCTCGACTCCTGGCCCTTCGGGTCGCCCTGGGGCAGCTGGTTGTCGCTCATCAGTACTTCCGCTCCGTCGGCTCGTAGTGCGTGAAGCGCACCGGCTTCCAGCCGAGTCGGATGCCCTGGGCGTCACCCTCGTCGGCTGCCGTCCGGTACGCCATGGTGTGCTGCATGAAGTTCACGTCGTCGCGCGTGGGGTAGTCGTCGCGCATGTGCGCCCCGCGCGACTCCTTGCGGTTGATCGCCGAGACGACGACGACCTCCGCCAGGTCGAGCAGGAAGCCCAGCTCGACGGCCTCCAGCAGGTCGGTGTTGAAGCGCCGACCGCGGTCGTGGACGCGCACGTTGGGGTAGCGGCTGCGCAGCACGGCGATGTCGGCGAGCGCGGTCTGCAGCGTCTCCTCGGTGCGGAACACCTGGGCGTTGCGGTCCATCGTCTCCTGCAGCGCCTTGCGGATCGACGACGCCGACTCGGTGCCGTCGCCCTCGCGCATCTGCGCGAGCATCTTCACGACCCCGTCGGCCGCATCCGCCGGCAGGTCGACGAAGTCGGCCGTCTGCGCGTACGCGACCGCGTTGTTGCCGGCGCGCTTGCCGAACACGTTGATGTCGAGCAGCGAGTTCGTGCCGAGGCGGTTCGCGCCGTGCACCGAGACGCACGCGCACTCGCCGGCGGCGTAGAGGCCAGGGATGACGGTGTCGTTGTCGCTGAGCACCTCGGCGTCGTTGTTCGTCGGGATGCCGCCCATGGCGTAGTGCGCCGTCGGGTAGACGGGCACGCGCTCGGTCACGGGGTCGACGCCGAGGTAGGTGCGCGCGAACTCGGTGATGTCGGGCAGCTTCGTCTCGAGCACCTCGGCGCCCAGGTGGGTGCAGTCGAGGTAGACGTAGTCCTTGTTGGGGCCGGCGCCGCGGCCGTCGAGCACCTCCTGCACCATCGAGCGGGCGACGATGTCGCGCGGCGCGAGGTCCTTGATGGTGGGGGCGTAGCGCTCCATGAAGCGCTCGCCGGATGCGTTGCGGAGGATGGCGCCCTCGCCGCGAGCACCCTCGGTGAGGAGGATGCCGAGGCCGGCGAGGCCCGTCGGGTGGAACTGGTAGAACTCCATGTCCTCGAGCGGCAGGCCCTTGCGCCAGATGATGCCGACGCCGTCGCCCGTGAGGGTGTGCGCGTTCGAGGTGGTCTTGTAGATCTTGCCGAAGCCGCCGGTCGCGAAGATGACCGACTTGCCCTGGAACACGTGGATCTCGCCGGTCGCGAGCTCGTACGCGACGACGCCCGCGGGACGCGGCACGCCGTCGACCTCGCTCATGATGAGGTCGAGCGCGTAGAACTCGTTGAAGAAGTCGACGCCGTGCTTGACGCAGTTCTGGTACAGCGTCTGCAGGATCATGTGGCCGGTGCGGTCGGCCGCGTAGCAGGCCCGGCGCACCGGCGCCTTGCCGTGGTCGCGCGTGTGGCCGCCGAAGCGGCGCTGGTCGATCTTGCCGTCCTCGGTGCGGTTGAACGGCAGCCCCATGTTCTCGAGGTCGTACACCGCGTCGATCGCCTCACGCGTGAGGATCTCGGCTGCGTCCTGGTCCACCA
>JBAZPY010000210.1:0-3937 GCA_041645515.1 Agrococcus sp. | reverse complement strand
CGGGACGCTCCGAGGATCGCACCGGGCTCGGCGGCGCAACACCCCCCTCCTGCAGTGCCCGGATCCGGTCTTGCGTCCAGCGCGCATCGCTAGCCTCGCCGCATGCGCAACCCCGTGCCCGACCTGCTGGACGAGCTGCGCCGCGAGTGCGCCGCCGTGGACGGGGGTAAGGTGCTCGCCACTATCCCCGAGCTCGCGGATGCCGACCCGGACCGCTTCGGCATCGCCCTGTGCACGATCGACGGCACGGTCTATGGCACCGGCGACGCCGACCACCGCTTCACCATCCAGTCCATCTCGAAGCCGTTCGCGTACGCGCTCGCGCTCGCCGACCGCGGTCGCGACACAGTGCTCGAGCACGTCGGTGTCGAGCCATCCGGCGACGCGTTCAACGAGATCTCGCTCGAGCAGAACGGCAGACCGCGCAACCCGATGATCAACATCGGCGCCATCACCACGCACGCGCTGATCGGCGACCCGCGCCTGTCGCTCGAGGGCCGGGACGCGCGCGTCCTCGCGGGGCTGTCGGCCTTCGCGGGCCGTGAGCTCGAGGTCGACGAGGCGGTATTCCAGTCCGAGCGCGGCCTCGCGAGCCGCAACCTCGCGCTCGCCTACCTCGTGCACGCGCAGGGCAAGCTCGACGGCGAGCCGCACGACGCGGTCGACGGCTACACCCGGCAGTGCGCGCTGCTCGTCGACGTGCGCGACCTCGCGGTGATTGCCATGACGCTCGCCGCCGGCGGCCGCAACCCGGTGACGGGGGAGCAGGTCGTGCCGACCTGGGTCTGCACGCAGGTGCTCAGCGTGATGGCGACGTGCGGCATGTACGACGCGGCCGGCGACTGGATGAGCACCGTCGGCATCTCCGCGAAGAGCGGCGTCTCGGGCGGCGTGCTCGGCTCCCTCCCCGGTCAGGTCCGCATCGGGACGTTCTCACCTCGGCTCGACGAGATCGGCAGCAGCGTGCGCGGCGTCGCAGCGTTCGAGCGGCTCTCGGCCGAGCTGGGGCTCCACCTCATGCACGCGCCCGAGGTCGCCTCGCATGTGCTCTACGGCGTCGTCGAGCCGGATGCCGACGGCGACGAGCTGCGCGAGGTGCAGCTGCAGGGCACCATGCACTTCGCGGCCGTCGAGGTGGCGCTGCGCGAGCTCGAGGCGCTCCCCGACAACGAGCCCCTCGTGCTTGACCTGTCACGGGTGGCATCCGCGAGCGGGGTCGGCCGCAGGCTGCTGCTCGAAGCGGTCGAGCGGATGCGCGCCGACGGCCGTGAGGTGCGGCTCACCGACCCCGACGGCCTGCTGGAGGGCTGAGACGACGAGGAGGGGCGGCCCGCTCGCGCGGTGCCGCCCCTCTTCGTCGGTAGGTCAGAGATCCCAGTCCTCGTCGGCCGTGGCCGGCGTGCTGGACGGTTGAGACGATGAAGGGGGCGGCCCGCTCGCGCGGACCGCCCCCGCTAGGGCGGACTCAACGATCATTCAGCCGGGGTCGAACAACTGCGCCCACCTCGCTGCATGATCGCGGGAACTACTTCCGCTTGCCCTTGGCCTGCGACAGCGCGCTGGCTGCGGCAGTCTTCGAGGTGGACGACGTGCGCCCGTCGCGAAGCACCTTGCTCGCCGCAGCTGCGGCCTTCGGGCTGGTCTGCTTCTTGTTGGCCATACTCGGCCCCCTTCTACGTTGCTGTGATTGTGAGTGGGTCTGCCGAAGAGGCATGAGCAACTCCTCTTCGACAGGCAGCGCTACTCAGGTCAGCGCTTCGGAACGACTCGGATCTTCCACTTGATGCGGATAGTGCGCGTAGGCATAGGCCGGTGCCTCCTTCCCCGTCAAGCGGGATTCGAGGGCCGCGCCGTCGGGACTTGCCGACACCGCTCCGTAGCTCGTAGGCTGAAGACACTTCGACCAGAAGTTCTTCGAGACTCTCGAATCTTGCCCCCACCTCTTGGCGGGCGCTTGGGCGTCTTGGCGCGGGGGCATGAGCTGCAACTCATGCCCCCGCGAAGTATGTTCGGGCTTCATCAGAAGTCCCAGTCCTCGTCCGCCGTGGCCTCGGCCTTGCCGATCACGTAGGACGAGCCCGACCCCGAGAAGAAGTCGTGGTTCTCGTCGGCGTTCGGCGACAGGGCCGAGAGGATCGCCGGGCTGACGTCGGCCACCGTCGACGGGAACAGCGGCTCGAACCCGAGGTTCATGAGCGCCTTGTTCGCGTTGTAGTGGAGGAACTTCTTGACGTCCTCGGTGAGGCCCACGGGGTCGTAGAGGTCGGCCGTGTACTTGGCCTCGTTCTCGTAGAGCTCGTAGAGCAGCGAGTACGTGTAGTCCTTGATCTCGGCCTGCTCGGCGGGCGTGAGCAACTCGAAGCCCTTCTGGAACTTGTAGCCGATGTAGTACCCGTGCACGGCCTCGTCGCGGATGATGAGGCGGATGAGGTCGGCCGTGTTCGTGAGCTTCGCGCGGCTCGACCAGTACATCGGCAGGTAGAAGCCCGAGTAGAACAGGAACGACTCGAGCAGCGTCGAGGCGACCTTGCGCTTCAGCGGGTCGTCGCCCTCGTAGTAGTCGATGATGATCTCGGCCTTGCGCTGCAGGTAGACGTTCTCGGTCGACCAGCGGAACGCGTCGTCGATCTCGGGCGTCGATGCGAGCGTCGAGAAGATCGACGAGTACGACTTGGCGTGCACCGACTCCATGAACGCGATGTTCGTGTAGACGGCCTCCTCGTGCGGCGTGATCGCGTCCGGGATGAGCGAGACGGCGCCGACGGTGCCCTGGATGGTGTCGAGCAGCGTCAGCCCGGTGAAGACGCGCATGGTGAGCGTCTTCTCCTCGGGCGTCAGCGTGCCCCACGACTGGACGTCGTTCGACAGCGGCACCTTCTCGGGCAGCCAGAAGTTGTTCACGAGGCGGTTCCAGACCTCGAGGTCCTTGTCGTCCTCGATGCGGTTCCAGTTGATGGCCCGCACCAGCTGGTTGTGGCGGTGCTGACGCTGCTGCGCCTCGGTCTGCGGCTTGCCGGCGCCGAGCGCCGCCTCGACCTCGACGCGCTCGGCCGCGATCGCCTCGCGGGCCTCGGGCGCGACCGGGGCGTCGGCGATCTCGTCGAAGGCGGATGCCTGCGTGTCCTGGGGGTTCATGGTCAAAGTCCTTCAGCCGATCGCGAGAGATAGTGAGAGATGCTCAAAGCATGCAAGAAACGCAGCCATCCACCTCCGTGCCCTCCAGCGCGAGCTGGCGGAGACGGATGTAGTAGATGGTCTTGATGCCCTTGCGCCATGCGTAGATCTGCGCCCGGTTGATGTCGCGGGTCGTCGCCGTGTCCTTGAAGAACAGCGTGAGCGACAGGCCCTGGTCGACGTGCTGCGTCGCCGCGGCGTAGGTGTCGATGATCTTCTCGGGGCCGATCTCGTACGCGTCCTGGAAGTACTCCAGGTTGTCGTTCGTCATGAACGGCGCCGGGTAGTAGACGCGACCGAGCTTGCCCTCCTTGCGGATCTCGATCTTCGACGCGATCGGGTGGATCGACGACGTCGAGTTGTTGATGTACGAGATCGAGCCGGTGGGCGGCACGGCCTGCAGGTTCTGGTTGTAGATGCCGTGCTGCTGCACGAGCGCCTGCAGCGCGCGCCAGTCGTCCTGCGTCGGGATGTGGATGTTCGAGGTGTCGAACAGCTCCTGCACCCGGGCGGTCACCGGCTTCCACTCCTGCTGCGTGTACTTCTCGAAGAACTCGCCCGACGCGTACTTCGAGCGCTCGAAGCCCTCGAACGTCTGGCCCTTCTCCTGCGCGAGCAGGTTCGACGCCCGCAGGGCGTGGAACAGCACCGTGTAGAAGTAGATGTTCGTGAAGTCGAGCCCCTCCTCGGAGCCGTAGTGGATGCGCTCGCGGCCGAGGTAGCCGTGCAGGTTCATCTGCCCGAGGCCGATCGCGTGGCTCAT
>JBAZPY010000209.1:0-4002 GCA_041645515.1 Agrococcus sp. | reverse complement strand
GTGATCGACGGGCTCGCCGCCGACAGCCGGCCCCACTACGGCATCTCGACCGGCTTCGGGGCGCTCGCGAACACCTCGATCGCCCCGGGCGACCGCACCCGGCTGCAGCAGTCGCTCATCCGCTCGCACGCCGCGTCGAGCGGCGATCCGGTCGAGCGCGAGGTCGTGCGCGGCCTCATGCTGCTGCGGCTGCAGACGCTCGCGACCGGCCGCACCGGCATCCGCCGCGCCACCGCCGAGCTCTACGCGGCCATGCTCAACGCCGGCATCACGCCCGACGTCGGCGAGTACGGCTCGCTGGGATGCTCCGGCGACCTCGCCCCGCTCTCGCACGTCGCGCTCGCCGCGATGGGCGAGGGCACCGTCCAGGTGATCCGCCCGGCTCTAGAGCCCGGCACCGTCGAGTCGGTGACGCTGGATGCTTCGACGGCACTCGCGGAGGCGGGCCTGACCCCCGTCGTGCTGGCCGAGAAGGAGGGGCTCGCGCTCGTCAACGGCACCGACGGCATGCTGGCGATGCTGTGCCTCGCGCTCGCCGACCTCGACCGGCTGCTCGACACGGCCGACCTGGCCGCGGCCATGAGCGTCGAGGGCCTGCTCGGCACCGACGCGCCGTTCGCCGCCGAGCTCATGGCGCTGCGCCCCCACCCCGGCCAGGCGGCGAGCGCCGCCCAGATCGCGGCGCTGCTCGCCGACAGCCCGATCGTCGCGAGCCACAAGGGACCGGAGGACACCCGCGTGCAGGACGCCTACTCGCTGCGCTGCGCGCCGCAGGTGCACGGCGCCGCTCGCGACACGGCGGCGCACGCAGAGCGCGTGGCCGCGACCGAGCTCGAGAGCGCGATCGACAACCCGGTCGTGCTGTCCGACGGCCGCGTCGTCTCGAACGGCAACTTCCACGGCGCGCCGATCGCCGCCGTGCTCGACTTCCTCGCCATCGCGATCGCCGACGTCGCGTCGATGAGCGAGCGCCGCAGCGACCGCTTCCTCGACCCGGCGCGCTCGTACGGGCTGCCGCCGTTCCTCGCCGATGACCCCGGCGTCGACTCCGGGCTCATGATCGCGCAGTACACGCAGGCCGGCATCGTCTCCGAGCTCAAGCGGCTCGCGAGCCCCGCGTCGGTCGACTCGATCCCGTCGAGCGCCATGCAGGAGGATCACGTCTCGATGGGCTGGGGCGCCGCCCGCAAGCTGCGTCGCTCGATCGACGGGCTCGAGCGGGTGCTCGCGATCGAGGTCATGACGGCCGCGCGCGGCATCGAGCTGCGCGAGGATCCGCCGGGGGAGCGCACCGGGCGCGTGATCACGATGCTGCGACGGCACGTGCCGGGCATCGGCCCCGACCGCTTCCTCGCCCGCGACATCGAGGTCACCCGGCTGCACGTGCGGAACGGCGCCGTGCTGCAGGAGGCGGCGCTGGTCGACCGCATCGCCTCCTGGTCGGCGCACGCCGATGACGCGTTCCGAGCGGGCCACCGCACCACCGCACCCGCCGGCCGACCGACACACGAGGGAGACCGATGATGGATGGCGCACGCGAGGTCCGCGCCCACCGCGGCAACGAGCTGCACACCAAGGGCTGGCAGCAGGAGGCGGCGCTGCGCATGCTCATGAACAACCTCGACCCCGAGGTCGCCGAGCACCCCGACGAGCTCGTCGTCTACGGCGGCACCGGCAAGGCGGCGCGGGACTGGGCGTCGTTCGATGCCATCGTGCGCGAGCTCGAGCGGCTCGAGGACGACGAGACGCTGCTCGTGCAGTCCGGCCGCCCCGTCGGCGTCATGCGCACGCACGCGTGGGCGCCGCGCGTGCTCATCGCCAACTCCAACCTCGTCGGCGACTGGGCGACCTGGCCGGAGTTCCGCCGGCTCGAGGCCGCCGGCCTCACCATGTACGGGCAGATGACCGCGGGCAGCTGGATCTACATCGGCACCCAGGGCATCCTGCAGGGCACCTTCGAGACGTTCGCGGCCGTCGCCCGCGCCCTCGGCCGCGAGAGCCTCGCCGGCACGATCACCCTCACCGCCGGGCTCGGCGGCATGGGCGGCGCGCAGCCGCTCGCCGTCACCATGAACGACGGCGTCGCGATCTGCGTCGACGTCGACCCGAGCCGGATCGCGCGGCGCATCGAGCACCGCTACCTCGACCTGGAGGCGACGGACGTGGCGGATGCCATCGCCCGCGCCGTCGAGGCGCGGGACGCAGGGCGGGCGCTCTCGATCGGCCTGCGCGGGAACGCCGCCGACGTGGTGCCGCAGCTGCTCGCGATGGGCGCGCCGATCGACATCGTCACCGACCAGACGAGCGCGCACGACCCGCTCGCGTACCTGCCGTCCGGCATCCCGTTCGAGGCGTGGGACGAGGAGCGCCGCCGCGACCCCGAGGGCTTCACCGCCATGGCCCGCGCGTCGATGGCGCGCCACGTCGAGGCGATGGTCGGCTTCCAGGCCGTCGGCGCCGAGGTGTTCGACTACGGCAACTCGATCCGCGCCGAGGCGCAGCTCGGTGGCTTCGACGACGCGTTCGCGTTCCCCGGGTTCGTGCCCGCCTACATCCGCCCGCTGTTCTGCGAGGGCAAGGGCCCGTTCCGCTGGGCCGCGCTCTCGGGCGACCCCGAGGACATCCGCAGGACCGATGAGGCGATCCTGGAGCTCTTCCCGGACGACGCGCACCTCGCCCGCTGGATCCGCATGGCGCAGGAGCGCGTGCAGTTCCAGGGGCTGCCGGCGCGCATCTGCTGGCTGGGCGCCGGGGAGCGCCACCGCGCTGGCCTGCGCTTCAACGAGATGGTGGCCGACGGCACCCTCTCGGCGCCGATCGTGATCGGCCGCGACCACCTGGACAGCGGCTCGGTCGCGAGCCCGTATCGCGAGACGGAGGCCATGCGCGACGGCTCCGACGCCATCGCCGACTGGCCGCTGCTCAACGCGCTCGTCAACACCGCGTCGGGCGCGAGCTGGGTGTCCATCCACCACGGCGGCGGCGTGGGCATCGGCCGCTCGATCCACGCGGGGCAGGTGACGGTCGCCGACGGCACCGAGCTCGCCGCCGAGAAGCTCGAGCGGGTGCTCTCGAACGACCCGGCGATGGGCGTGATCCGCCACGTCGACGCCGGCTACGACGAGGCGATCGCCGCGGCTGACGAGCGCGGCATCCCGATCCCGATGCGGCGCTGACATGGCAGACCCGGGGCGCTCGACACTGCTCACCGGCATCGGCGAGCTCACGACGAACGACGAGGAGCTCGGGCTGATGCGCGACGCGGCCGTCGTCGTCGACGGCGACACGATCGCGTGGGTCGGGAGGGCGACGGATGCGCCCGCCGCCGACGAGCGGGTCGACGTGGAGGGCCGCGCCGTGCTGCCCGGCTGGGTCGACAGCCACACGCACCTCGTGTTCGCGGGCGACCGGACCGCGGAGTTCGAGGCGCGCATGGCGGGGCAGGCGTACGTGGCCGGCGGCATCGCGCAGACGGTCGCCGCCACCCGCGCCGCGAGCGACGCGGAGCTCGCCGCGAACCTCGACCGGCTCGCCGACGAGGCGCTGCGCGGCGGCACCACGGCGCTCGAGACGAAGACCGGCTACGGGCTCACGATCGCCGACGAGCTGCGCGGCGCACGCATCGCCGCGGGGCGCGCCGACGCGGTGACGTTCCTCGGCGCGCACCTCGTGCCGCCGGGCTGGTCGGACGAGGGTGCGGATGCCGACGCCTACGTCGACCTGGTGGCCGGCGACATGCTCGCGGCCGTCGCGCCGCATGTCGACGCGGTCGACGTGTTCTGCGAGCGCGGCGCGTTCGACGAGCCGCAGTCGCGTCGCGTGCTCGAGGCCGCCCGCGCCCGAGGGCTCGCCGTGCGCGTGCACGGCAACCAGCTCGGGCCCGGTCCAGGCGTGCGGCTCGCCGTCGAGCTCGGCGCGCTGAGCGTCGACCACGTCGCGTTCCTCGACGACGAGGAGGTCGTGCTGCTCGCGGAGAGCTGGCACGGCGGGCGAGGCACCGTC
>JBAZPY010000208.1:0-4012 GCA_041645515.1 Agrococcus sp. | reverse complement strand
GAGCGCATCGAGCGCGGACGGATGCTGCGGCTGCGCGCCGAGATGAAGGTGCCGGGGCGCGCGTGGATCGAGTTCACCGTCGAGCCGGTCGAGCTCGAGTCGGGCGCGCGGGGCTCGCACTACCGCCAGCGCGCGATCTTCCTGCCCAGCGGCTTGACCGGCCGGCTCTACTGGTGGTCGCTCGTGCCCGCGCACCAGGTCATCTTCGAGGTGATGGCCAGTCGCATCGTCGCCGTCGCCGAGCGCGACGGTGCGCGCCGCTAGCATCGAGCCGATGAGGATCTGGTCGCTGCACCCCGCGCTGCTCGACCGCCAGGGGCTCACCGCCTGCTGGCGCGAGGGACTGCTCGCGCAGGCCGTGCTCGCCGGCCGCACGCGCGGCTACAAGCGGCATCCGCAGCTCGAGCGCTTCCGCGCCGAGGCCGACCCCGTCGCGAGCATCGGGGCCTACCTCGCGGGCGTCGCCGACGAGGCGGATGCGCGCGGCTACCGCTACGACCGCTCGCGGATCGACCGTCCGGGACCCGCGGCGCCGATGCCGGTGACGGAGGGGCAGCTCGCGCACGAGCTGCTGCACCTGCGGGCGAAGCTCGCGGTGCGGAGCCCGGACCGGCTGCCGCTCGCGGAGCGCGCAGAGCCGCATCCGCTCTTCGTCGTCGAGCCGGGAGAGGTCGCATCCTGGGAGCGGGTCACCGACGCGACGGGCTAGCGCCCGTGCTCGGGCGGAGGCTCGGCGCGCTGGTCGGGCGAGGATCGCCGCTGCCCGTGCACGCCGGCGGGATTCGCCTCCGCTCGTGACGGCGCGGGAGCGCTACCGGTGCTCGAACCGCCACGGCAGCGCGCCGACGTGCAGCCGGTGGCGCGGGCCATCCTCGGTGTCCGGGCCGCCTCCGTAGGCCTCGTCGCCCTCCCAGATCGCGAGGCCGCGCTCGGGCACCTGGACGGTCGCGTAGCGCTGCAGCTCGCGGCCGGCGATGCTGCGCCGCGCCGCCTCGACCGTCGGGTAGGCCATCAGGGTGTCGAGGGTCACCCAGGTGGGCGGGAACAGCTTGAGCGTGCCCGCGCCGTGCTGCTTCAGCGCATCCGCCGGCCGGATCCACTGCGACGCGACGGCTTCCGCCGCCTGCAGCGCGACCTCGCCGGGCGGCGCCTCGGCGACGAAGAACCAGGTGATGAACTTGGTCGCGAGCTGCTCGGGCGGCGACCAGTGCGACAGCGGCAGCAGCGCGTCGGGGGAGACGATCAGGCCGCACTCCTCGGCGGTCTCGCGCACCGCGGCGTTGCGAGCGGTGGCCTCCTCGTCGTCGACGCGGTCGACGGGATCGACGCGGCCGCCGGGGAAGACCCAGCCGCCCGGGAAGGAGCCGCGCTCGGGCCGCTGCAGCAGCAGCACCTCGATCGCGCCCGCGCCATCGCGCATGAGGACGAGCGTGGCGGCGGTCGGGATGACGGTCACGAGGTCACGCTATCGCTGAGGCGCCCTCATCCGCGTCAGCCAGGCCCGATCCCTCGAGGATCGGCGCCATCGGCACCGCGTGCAGGTCGGGCTTCTGCGCCGGCACGGCGAGCACCTCGAGCGGCGGCGTGCGATCGAGCGACGGCTCGAGGCCCTGCAGGCTCGAGAAGCGCCGCGCCTGCGTGACGACGTTGCGGTCGAGGGATGCGTTGAAGGCGTTGTACGCCTCGACCGTGCTGTTGAGGCGCTTGCCGAGCGTCGCGAGGTGCGCGCCCATCGTGCCGAGCCGCTTGTGCAGCTCACGACCCACCTCGAAGACCTGCATCGCCTCGCCCGCGAGCTGCTCCTGCCGCCAGGTGTAGCCGACGGTGCGCAGCAGCGCCACCAGGGTCGCCGGCGTCGCGAGGATCACGTTGCGCTCGAAGGCCCGCTCGAAGAGCGTCGGGTCCCGCTCGAGCGCCGCGTTCAGGAAGGGCTCGGCGGGCACGAACATCACCACGAACTCAGGGGTGCCGGGCACCGCCTCCCAGTAGGCCTTCGACCCGAGCTGGTCGATGTGGTCGCGCATGTGCCGGGCGTGCGCGTCGAGCCGCTTGTCGCGGGTCGCGTCGTCGCGCGCCTCCATCGCCTCGAGGTAGCCGCTGAAGGCCACCTTCGCGTCGACGATCACCTGCTTGTCGCCGGGGAGGTGCACGAGCATGTCGGGGCGCAGCGCGCCGTCGTCGGTCGCGTGGTGCGCCTGCTCGGTGAAGTCGACGTGCTCGAGCATGCCGGCCGACTCGACCACGCGCCGCAGCTGCAGCTCGCCCCAGCGCCCGCGCACCTGCGGGGCGCGCAGTGCCGTCACGAGCTGCCGCGTCTCGACCGTGAGCTGCTCGGACGAGGTGCGCATGGCCTGCAGCTGCTCGGCGAGCGCGGCGTTGGCCTCGGCGCGCGCCTTCTCGGCCGCCGTCACCTCGCCGCGCACCGAGTCGAGCGACTTCGACAGCGGGTCGACGAGCTGCCTGACCGCGGCCTCCCGCTTCGCCAGCTCGGCCGCGCCCTCGGTCTGCGACCGGCGCAGCCGTTCCTCCGCCTGCTCGAGGAAGACCGCCGAGTTGCGCTCGAGCGCCGCGCTGCTGAGCGCCGCGAACTCGTCGGCGCGCCGCTGGGCATCCTGCTGCAGTTCGGCGAGCGCCTCCCGGCCCCGCTCCCGCTCCTCGGCGACGCGGCGCTGCGCCTCGGCGCGCACCTCCTCGAGCTGCGCCGCGTGCCGGCGCTCGGCGATGTCGCGCTCCCGCGCCCGCTCCGTCTCGAGCACCTCGAGCCGCCCGTGCGCTGCCTGCAGCTCGCCGGCGGTCGCACCCAGGTCGGCGGTCGCACGCGCGTGCCCGATGCGCACGCCGAGCAGCGCTCCGAGCGCGCCGGCGAGCAGCACGGCGACCAGTGCGGCGATCAGCAGGAGCGGGTCCATGCCTCCATGGGACCAGAGGCCGGTGACATCCGGGCGCGGGCGCGCCCGTCGGCACCGACGGCTAGGGTCGGGGCATGGTCGAGATCGCGCGCTTCCTGGCACCCAACCCCGGCCCCATGACCCTCGAGGGCACGAACACGTACGTGCTCGGCGGGCAGGTCGTGGTCGACCCGGGGCCCGCCGACGCCGGACACATCGAGCGGCTGGTGGCACTGCGGCCGCGGCTCATCCTGGTGACGCACCGCCACCCCGACCACACCGAGGGCGCGTCCGAGCTCGCGCGCTCGACCGGTGCCGTGCTGCGCGGCCTCGACCCCGACGAGTGCCTCGGCGGCGAGCCGCTCGTCGACGGCGAGTGGATCCCGGTCGACGACGTCGAGCTCCAGATCGTCGCGACGCCGGGTCACACCGCCGACTCCGTCTGCATCGTCGTGCCCGGCCGGGCCGTGCTTACCGGCGACACCATCCTCGGCCGCGGCACGACCGTGATCATGCATCCCGACGGCGCCGTCGGCCCCTACCTCGCGAGCCTCGACCGGCTCGAGGAGCTGGGCGACCTCCAGGCGCTGCCCGGGCACGGGGAACCGCTGCCATCGGTCGCCGCGGTCGCGCGGGAGTACCGCGCGCACCGGCTCGAGCGGCTCGCCCAGGTGCGCGCCGCGCTCGAGCGGCTCGGCACCACGGCCGCCGACGCATCCGTCGCCGCCGTCACCGACGAGGTCTACGCCGACGTCGACCCGTCGGTGCGGCAGGCCGCCGAGGCGTCGACGGCGGCCCAGCTCGCGTACCTCGCCCAGGTGGACTGAGCGCGGGCGAGCGCGCGGAGCCGGCCGGCCGGGTGGTCACGACACGCCGCGGCGCGCGAGCCGGGTGGTCACGACGCGCCGTGGCGCGCGGCCCGAGACGGCGTGTCGTGACCACCCGCTCGGCCCGCTCGGCCCGCTCGGCCCGCTCGGCCCGCTCGGCGTCAGCCGCTCTTGCGGCGGTGCACGCGCTTCTGCACGGCGGGGCCCGAGTGCGCACCCTGCACGCTGCCGGGCGAGGCCATGCCCTGTCCGTGGTGGCCGAGCTTCTTCTTGTCCAGCGCCTCGCGGAACTTGCGG